>CAXTTB010000421.1:0-3815 GCA_964246905.1 uncultured Acetobacteraceae bacterium
GTTCCCGCCCGCTCGCCTGATCGTCTGCTGCCATGCATCAATCACTTACATCAGAAGCCGCCTTGATGCACCGCCCTACTTTGCCGCTACCCGGCGAAGCGCACGCGGTCGCCGACGCAAATCCGGCCCGGCGCCTGCACCGCGCAGTAAACCCCAACCTCGTTGCCGAACCGCTGCACGACGGTCCGCAGCACGCCCGCGTCACGCACGGCGGTCGCAGGGTCGATGGCCACCATGGCGCAGCGCGGGATCGGCCAGTCGAGCCGCAGCACCGGCGGGTCGGGACCGTCGCCCAACGCCAGGGCGCGGCCCAGCCAGTCCCGCTCCGTCACCGCCGGGTCATCCGGGGCGATCACCAGGTTGGCGCGGAAGCGGTCCAGGGACACCGGGGCGCCGTGCGCCCGGCTGATGGCCTCGCCGGCCGTCGTGGCGATGACGGACACCGGCATGGCGTCGAACGCCCCGCGCCCGAGCCGCAGGAGCCGCACCGGCCCGCCCGCGGCCTCGGACAGGCATCGCGCCAAAGCGGGGTCGTCGATGGCGTGGCCGGCGCCATCCGGGGTGGTGACGCGCACCCGGGCCAGCCGCGGGTTGCCCGGATCGGAGTAGCGCGCGGCGTGCAGCACCAGGCCCGGCACCTGCCGCCCCGTCAGCCACGGGAAGTCCGAGCGGTCGTCCGCCCGGCAGAAGGCATACTGCCGGTCGCCGTGCAGCCCGGTCCAATGCAGCGCCGCCGTGTCCAGCGCCTCCGCCCGCATCGACTTCACGGGGTAGCGGCGCAGGGCGACGATCCGGCCCAGCACCGCCCCTCGGCCATTCGGATCTATTTGTAGCGCGACACGAAGCGGGCCAGCACCGGGATGTCGTCGGGCTGGATCTCCTTCGACGCTTCGCTCATCGCCGGGCTGTAGCCCGGGCGGGTGCCGGATTTGTAGTCGGTCAGCGACTTCAGCAGGTAGTCCTCCCGCTGCCCGGCGATGCGCGGGATGTTGTCGTGCCCGGCCAAGTCCGCGCCGTGGCAGGAGTTGCAGTGGTAGCGGTTCACCAGCGCGCTGGCATGGTCCGCGTCCGCCGCCGCCAACGCCTCGCCGGCGGGCTGCGGCGGCGGCAGCTTGCTCACCGCGTCGCCCAGGTCGCGCAGGTCGTCGTCGCTCAGCGGCTCGGCCAGCGCGTTCATCGGCGCCGCGACGCGCATCTTCTCGCGGAACATGTAGAGCTGGGTCAGGACGTAATCCGCCGGCATCGCGCCAAGCGACGGCACGCCCGGCAGCTTGGCCGTGCCGTTCGTCCCGTGGCACGCCAGACAGGCCGTCAGCCTCTGCTCCGCCGGCTGGGCGAAGGCCGGCGGCGGCGGCGCGGACACCGCCAGGACGGTCAGCGCCGCCAGGATCTTCAACGTCAAATCATTCTCCAACAGGCAAACGGCGGGGTGCGCCCCCCCCGCCCTCTCCCCCCCCCCCACCCCCCCCCCCACCCCCCCCGGGGGGGGGGCCGCCCCCCCCCCGCCACCGATGCTCGCGCCGAAGGCCTACTGGGCCTTGCTGACGCGCCAAACGGCGCCGTTCCAATCGTCCGACACCAGCAGCGATCCGTCCGGCATCGGCTGCACGTCCACCGGGCGGGCGACGTACTTGTTGTCCTGGATGAAGCCGGTCATGAACGGCTCCATGGACTTGAACGAGCCGTCGTCGTTCAGCTTCACCATCACCACGTCGCCGCCGTTCTTGACCGTGCGGTTCCATGACCCGTGCCGGGCGACGAAGATCGCGCCGTTGGCGTCCGGGATCATGCTGCCCGTGTAGAACCGCATCCCCAGCACCGCCGCATGTGCCCCCATCAGCGCGGTCGGCGGCGCGAACTCGCTGCACTTGTGGCCCCAGCCGAACTCGGGATCGGTGAAGTTGCCCTGGTGGCAGTAGGGGTAGCCGAAGTTGGGCGGCGTCTCGGTGCCGGCCTTCACCTCGTGCAGGGTGTCGTTGGGAATGTCCTCCGACAGCCAGTCGCGCCCGTTGTTGGTGAAGTAGAAGTCCTTGGTCTTGGGGTTCCAGTCGAAGCCGACCGAGTTGCGCACGCCGGTGGCGACCATCTCCACATGCTTGCCGTCCAGGTCCATCCGCCGGATCTGCGCGTGGCTCGATGGCGGCATGACGATGTTGCCCGGCGCGCCGATGGGCACGTACAGCTTGTTGTCAGGGCCAATGCCGATGAACTTCCAGCCGTGCGGCTCGTCGCTCGGCAGGTCCTCGTAGATCAGGGTCGGCTTGGGCGGGTTGTCGAGGTTGGCCTCGATGTTGTCGTAGCGCCAGACCTTGTTCAGCTCCGCGACGTACAGGTTGCCGTCCTTGAACGCGACGCCGTTCGGACGGTGGAGGCCGCGGGCGATGATCTTGACGACCGGCTTGCCGTCCACCTGCGTGACCGCGTACACCTTGTCGTTCAGGCGGGAGCCGACGAACAGCGTGCCCTTGTCGCTGAGCCGCATGGAACGGGCGTCGGGCATTCCGCTGGCATACACCTCGACCTTGTAGCCGTCGGGCACCTTGAGCATGGCCGTCGGCAGCTTCGCGGCCGGGGTCGGCAAGGGCGGCCCGTCCACCGGGGCGAGCTTGGCGGCTTCGGTGTTGTTGGGACGGCCTTCCAACGGGTCGCCCTTGGGAACCGGCGGCGTCGTTTGGGCAAGCGCGGTGCCGGCGAGCAGCGCCGCGGCGAACGCGGCCATGGCGAACTGGGTGGGGCGTCGCATTGTCTGTATCCTCCGCTTTTCTTCACGAATGATGCTGGACGCAGCATGGAGGGTTGTCCAGCCACAAAGTACCCATCAAATGGACAGCGCGCTTCACCAAGACGTTGCCAGGCGACGTTGCCATTCGGCAAGCAGGAGGGCATGAAGGCCCCGAGCGGTGGCGCTCATGCGAAACCCGGCGCCGGTTCGGATGACGGCAACCATGTCCAGCCGACGATCCTGGAAGGCCACGGCAATTTGCCGTGAAGCCCGCGGATCGAAGGCGGGTTTCCCCCGCGCCCGCCGATGCCACATACGGCCATGACCTGCACTTGCCCGTGTCATCCTGCCCGCGTCACGGGGACGGCCGGACGCCGCTCCGGGCCGCGTCTTCGTCCTCCACAGCCCCTTCTCTCTCAGGAGCCTTGCCGCCTTGACCCTTCCGATCCAGCAGCCCGCCGCCGAAACCCCGCTGCCGCTCGCCGGGCGGCGCGCACATGCCCGGGCGGCGTGGGACCGGGAGCTGCGGGCGCCGCTCGGGCTGGAGGGCGCCGGCGGCGGCATCCCGGAGGCCTGGTTCCTCGGTCCGCACGCGGAGAACCTGGAGCTGCTGCGTGAGCTGGTCGGCGCCGCCATGGACAGCCACGCCGAGTTCCGCCGGTCATTCCATCCGGAGGACCCGACGCACATCACGCCCCCGCTGCGCCGCTCGCCCGAGTTCCAGCAGGGAGTGGAGCGGATGCGGGCCGAGACGGCGAAGCTGCTGGACATGCTCAAGCTGTCCGCGCCCTTCGCCAGCATGCGCTACCAGGGCCACATGCTGTGGGACCAGGCGATGCCGGCGACGGTCGGGCTGTTCGCAGGCCTCCTCTACAACCAGAACAACGTGGCGGCGGAGGCGTCCCCCGTCACCACGCGGCTGGAGATCGAGGCGGGCAACGACCTGTGCCGGATGCTGGGCTACACGGTGCCGCCGGACGGGCAGGCCCCGGCGCCGGGCCAGGTGGTCCCCCAAATCGCGCCATGGGGGCACATCACCAGCGGCGGCACGGTGGCGAACATCGAGGCGCTGTGGGCGGCGCGCAACCTGAAG
>CAXTTB010000422.1:0-1014 GCA_964246905.1 uncultured Acetobacteraceae bacterium
ATGGCGCCCTGCACGTGGGCGCGCACGGCCGGGTAATCGACGGACACGCCCTCCGCGGCCACGCCCATCGCGCCGCCGGACCGCATCAGGTGCGCGCGCCGGGCCGCGGCCAGCAGCGCCTTGGACGGCACGCAGCCGGTGTTCAGGCATTCCCCGCCCATCCGGGCGCGCTCGATCAGCGCCACCCGCAGGCCGAGCCGGGCCGCGCCCCCCGCGGCGGTCAGCCCGGCGGCGCCGGCGCCGATGACGACCAGGTCATGCGTCCACGGCCCCTGCGTCCACGCCCCTTGCCTCCACGCCCCTTGCCTCCACGCCATCGTGTTCTCCTTGCCAAACCGATCCCATTGGCGCGTGGCGTCGCTTCTCCCATATACGTCCGATGCCGCTGCGCCAAAGACATGCCGGCGCAGGGGGGACTTCCGTATGCGTATCCTCGTCACCGGCGCCGGCGGCCTGCTCGGGCGTGAGCTTGTGGGCGTGCTGTCCGGGCGCGGCCACGGCGTCATCGCCCTGCAGCACCGCAGCGCGGCGCTGTGCCGCAACGACGGGCGCCCCATCCCGTCGGCACCTTGGGCCGGCCAAGCGCCCCAGCCCGGCGACGTCCTGACCCTCCCGGGCGACGTGCGCCGGCCCGGGCTGGGGCTGGACGACGCGGCGCAGGCGGCGATGGGCGACGGGCTGGACCTCCTCGTCCACTGCGCCGCCCTCACCAGCTTCAACCTCGACGCCTCCGCCTACCGGGCGGTGAACGTCGCGGGGGTCGCCAACCTGCTCGCCCTCACCGAAGGCCCGCGCACGCCGCTGCTGCACGTCAGCACCGCCTATGTCTGCGGCCTGCGCGACGGGCCGATCCGCGAGGACGAGCTGGACGCCGGCCAGGACTTCGCCAACGGCTACGAGGCGAGCAAGGCGGACGGGGAGCGCCTGGTGGCCGCCGCCCGCGCCCGGGGCCGTCCGGTGGCGGTCGCGCGCCCGTCCATCGTCGTCGGCGCGGCCAGGGACGGCGTGCTCGGC
>CAXTTB010000422.1:1024-3807 GCA_964246905.1 uncultured Acetobacteraceae bacterium
GTCTGGCACGGCGGCGCTGGCCGACGTCACCGACACGGCCTCGGTCGCCGCCCTGCCAGACGCGCCGCTCGACCTGCTGTTCGTCAACGCCGGGGTGTCGGAGCCGCCGCACGGCGACGCGGCCCAGGCGACGGCGGAGGAGATGGGCGCGCTGTTCATGCCCAACGCCATCGCACCGGTCGCCGCCGCCCGCGGCCGGGGCCGTCCGGTGGCCGGCGCCCGCCCGTCCATCGTCGTCGGCGCGTCCAGGGACGGCGTGATCGGCGGGTTCGGCAGCTTCTACGGGCTGCTCCGGCTGGCGGCGGAGGGCCGCGTCCCCGTCCTGCCGGCCCGCCCCGGCGCCAGCCTGGACCTCGTGCCCATCGACCACGTGGTTGCCGGGCTGACCGACATCGCGGAACGGATGGCGGAGGCGGCGGGGCGGACCTTCCACCTCGTGTCGGGGGCGCCGGTCCCGGTCGCCGGGCTGACGGCGCTGGCGGACGCCTACCCGCAGCTCCACGCCCCGCGCTTCGTGCCGCCCGAGGCGTTCGACCCCGCCCTGCTCACCCCTTTGCAGCGGCAGGTGCACGCGCAGGCGACGGGCCTGCTCGCGGGCTACCTCCAGCGCGACCCGCGCTTCGCCGACGCCAACCTGCGCGCCCTGAGCGGACGCTCATGCCCGCCGACGGACGACGGCTTCCTGCGCCGGCTGATCGACCACTGCCTGGCCGCGGGGTACATCCGCCCGCGCCGGCTGGGTGCTGCGGCTTGACGCCGCGCGTCACAAGACGGTCTGCACGGTGTCGTAGGCGCTGAACCCGGCCCAATGGCGGTCGAGGTCCGCCTGGAACAGGCTCCGGGTCAGGCCGGGCAGCGGCCAGACCGCGGACGCCCGGCGGGGGCGGGCATCACGGCACCAGCCACCGCTGCTCCAGCACGCCGTCGCGCCAGGCGAAGGCCGCCCGGCGCTGGCCCTCCCGCGCCAGATGCAGCCATTCGAGCCGGTCCATCCGGACCTGCAGGACGGCGAACTGCGCGAAGGCCGCGGCCTCCTCCACGCGGGGGATACCTGCCGGGTCCTCGACCGGGGTGGCCGGGACCGGCTGGGACCTGTAGGCCATCCGCGACCCTCCGTGCAGCCGCGCCCATTCCGTCCGCGCCAGATCGTCGTTGGCCGACACCGTGGCGGTTCCGTCGATCCGCACCTGGATCTGCGCGCTTTCGTCCCAGACGTGCAGCGCAGCGGCCGGGTCCGCGCGCAGGGCCTCGATCTTGGCGGCGCGCAGGTCGCTGTGGATGGTCAGGAGCCGCGCCGCCGGGTCGAAGCCGCGCAGCACCACCGTCCGCACCTGTGGGCGCCCGTCCGGTCCGGTCGTCGCCAAGGCGGGGCTGCGGAAGGCGGAGCGGCGGTCGGCGACGCCGCGCGACAGGCGGCGGAACGTGTCGGCCAGCACGTCATCCAAAGTCTGCATGTCCCGCGATATCGGCGTCCGGCCCGGCTTTGCAAAGCGCATTGGATGGGGCGCCGACCCATGCCCCGCGCCGGCCCGGGGGCGCCGATTGACAGGCCAGGCGCCGCGTCCAATCCTGCCAGGCCGCCAACCCCTGCCTCATGGGAGCAGCCGATGGACCCGGGCGAGAACCATTCCAAGGCGGCCCAATGCCGGCGTCCCCGGACGGCGCCGCCCGCGCTTCGACGGCCCGCATCGTGACCGAGCCGCGCGACCGCGCCCCGTTCAGCGCCATCGTGGACCGCCCGCCGCGGCACCTGCCCCGCGGGGCGCGCGTCGCGGTCTGGCCCATCGTCAACCTGGAGGTCTGGGACATCAACAAGCCCAAGGCCCGCCAGGTGCTGCCGGCGCCCACCGGCCAGGTGCTGCTGCCGGACGTGCCGAACTGGTCCTGGCACGAATACGGGATGCGCGTCGGCTTCTGGCGCTTCCACAAGCTGTTCGCGCGCCACGGCGTGCGCCCGACGCTGTCGGTCAACGCCCGGGTCTGCGACGACTACGGGCGCGTGGCCGCCGCCGCGCGGGACGCCGGGTGGGAGTTCATGGGCCACGCCTGGGAGCAAGGCCCGATCCACAAGGAAACCGATCAGCGCGGCATGATCCACCGCTCGCTGGACCGGCTGCAGGCCTTCACCGGCACCCGTCCGGTCGGCTGGCTCGGCCCGGGGCTGACGCAGACGCTGGACACGCCGGAGCTGCTGGCGGAGGCCGGGGTGCAGTACATCGGCGACTGGGTATGGGACGACGAACCCTGCACCATCAGCACCGCGCACGGCCCGCTGGTGACGATGCCCTACACGGTGGAGCTGAACGACATCCCGACCATGCTCGTGCAGCACCACGAGAGCGCCTACTGGGCCACGCGCTGCCTGGACGCCCTGGACCGGCTGCACGAGGAGGGGGCGGAGCGGGCCAAGGTCATGGCCATCGCGATCCATCCCTACATCTCCGGCCAGCCGCACCGCATCCGCTATCTGGAGCAGGTGATGGACGCCGCCGCCGGGCGCGACGGCGTGGTGTTCATGAACGGCGCGGAGCTGCTGGACTGGTACCGGGGCGCATCCCGGGACGCGACGGCCGGGACCTGATTGATGCGGCCGCTGGTATCAGCCCCTCGCCGCAGGCCGTGTGCTCACCGTGGGGGAAAGGCGTTCAGCGCCTCGACGGTTTCGCGGCGCAGCGTGGCCTTGCCGCTCGCAACCGACAGCGCGCTGACCGGAACCTCCATGACGCGCACGTTGTCCACCAGGGCGACGCCGAGCGTCACCGTGGCCATGCGGCCGTCGGGGC
>CAXTTB010000423.1:0-3803 GCA_964246905.1 uncultured Acetobacteraceae bacterium
CCTCCATTACGAACGCATCGGCTGAGACTCCACGAAACAAGGGTGGAGGGGTTGCAGGGCGGAAAAGCGTCAGCGCCTTCCGCTGCCACGCAGCGCCGCACGTTGGCGCATGACGCTTCGCTCATGCGCCCTACGAACCACATCCCGGGAAACAACCGAATCCTGAGTTGGCGCGTTCGGCCCGGACGAGCGCCACTCGCCGCGACCCATCCCAAGAGGCCCACATGTCCCTGACCAGCCTGCTGCTCGGCCGCCGCCTGGCGAACCGGGAGGCCGAAGGCCGCAAGATCGGCGTGTTCGAGGGGGTGCCGGCGATGGGCCTCGATGGCCTCGGCTCGGCCTCCTACGGGCCGGAGGCGATGCTGACCGTGCTGGCCGTCACCGGCACCGCGGGGCTGGGCGTCGTGCAGCCGATCACCTGGGCCATCCTGGCGCTGCTCGCCATCCTGTTCCTGTCGTACTGGCAGACCATCGCCGCCTACCCGAGCAACGGCGGGTCCTACACGGTGGCGCGGGAGAACCTGGGGCACGGCGCCGGGCTGCTGGCGGCGGCGGCGCTGATGGTGGACTACATGCTGAACGTGGCGGTGGGCATCTCCGCGGGCGTGGGCGCGCTCACCTCCGCCGTGCCGGCCCTGCATTCCTACACGCTTCCGCTGTGCCTCCTCGTGCTGGCCGCCATCACGGTCGTCAACCTGCGCGGCACCAAGGAATCCGGCATGGCGCTGGCGGTGCCGACCTACCTGTTCATCGCGAGCCTCGCCTTCATCCTCGCAGCCGGCGCCTGGGCGTCCTGGGCCGCCGGCGGGCAGCCGCATCCGGTGGAGCCGCCGCCGGGGCACGCGGAAGCGGCCGGGGCGCTGACCCTGTGGCTGCTGCTGCGCGCCTTCGCCGCCGGGTGCACGGCGATGACCGGGGTGGAGGCGGTCAGCAACGGCGTCGGCGCCTTCAAGGACCCGACCGTGAAGCACGCCCGCGGCACGCTTGCGGCGATCTGCCTGGTGCTCGGGCTGCTGCTGCTCGGCATCGCGTACCTCGCCCGCGGCTACGGGGTGACGGCGATGGACCAGACGGCGGAGGGCTACCAGAGCGTCATCTCGCAACTGGTCGGCGCCGTATGGGGCCGGGGCTGGGTGTACTATGTCACGGTCGGCAGCGTGCTGGCCGTCTTGTGCCTGTCCGCCAACACCAGCTTCGTCGGCTTCCCCCGGCTGTGCCGGCAGGTGGCGGATGACGGCTACCTTCCCAAGGCATTCGCGCTGCCGGGGCGGCGGCTGGTGTACGCCGTGGGGGTGCTGTTCCTCGCGGGCGGCGCCGGGGCGCTGCTCGCGGCGTTCGGCGGCATCACCGACCGGCTGATCCCGCTGTTCGCGGTGGGCGCCTTCCTGTCCTTCACGCTCAGCCAGGCCGGCATGGCGAAGCATTGGCACAGGGAGGGAAGGGGGCACGCCGACCGGGTGCGCCTCGGGATCAACGGGCTGGGCGCGCTCTCGACCGGGACCGCGCTCGCCGTCATCCTGGTCGCGAAGTTCACGGAGGGCGCGTGGCTGACCCTGCTCATCATCCCGCTCACCTTCCTGCTGCTGCGGCTGACCCGGCGCTACTACCGCGACCTGGAGCGCCAGGTGCTGGGCGGCAGCCGGCGTCGCATGGACCTGCAAGACCACGCGCCGCCCTGCGTCGTGATCCCGCTGGAGCGTTGGGACCGCATGGCCCAGCGCGCCGTGCAGGTGTCCGCCCGCCTGTCGCCGGACGTGGTGGCGCTGCACCTGACCGACCTGGAGGGACCCGACAAGGCCGAGCACGAGACCCGGCTGCGCGGGGAATGGTCCCGCTTCGTGCAGCAGCCGGCGACGTCCGCCGGGCTGCCCGCGCCGGGCCTGGTGATCGAGTCCTCGCCCTACCGCAGCGTGCTGGGGCCGCTGCTGCGGGAGGTTGAGGCGATGCAGCGGCGCTGCCCCGGGCGCCCCGTCGTCGTGGTGCTGAGCGAGCTGGCCGGCGGGCGCTGGTGGGAGGCCGCGATGCACACCCGCCGCGCGCAGCGGCTGCGGACCCAGGTGCTGCGTCACGGCGGCCCGGACGTGTCCGTCCTGGTGGTGCCCTGGCAGTTGGAGGCGCCGGAGACCGAGCGCGTGCTGAGGGAAGAGGAGCCGCAGGCGGCGTAGGACGTCAATTTTTGTTAGTGTGCAGATATGAAACCTGTTACGCTATTTTGACTGTCCTTCACCGCCTGGAGCTGGAGCACACTGCAATTGACGCAGCACGACGGCGAACCCAACGGCTCGGCCCAGCCCACCCAAGCCCCGAGCACGGCGCCGGCGGCAGGCTACCGCATCGCCCTGCGGCGCAATGGCCCCTCGGTGGAGATCACGTTGACGGCGGGCAACGACTACGCGGGCATGGAGCTGTATGACAGCCTGCTGCAATCGATGAAGTCCGGCCACCTGCGCTTCGAGATCGCCCTCGCCCGGTCCTGAGAGCCTATCCTGGCAGGCGGTGGCTGAGGCCCTGCAAGGGATTGTGCGTCCAGGGCAGGAAGGACCACGGCCCCGATGCGGGTCATCGGGGCGAGGACCTGACGCACCCGGGGCGGAAAAGCACTACAGGGCCGACCTGCCGCCTGCTGGGACAGGTTCTTAGCCGGGGCAGCGTTCCTTCCAGGTTGCAGTGCCCGCTCACGCTCATCGCCGTCAGAGGCGACAAGGCGATCATATTTCCGAATATAGGCTCTGAAAACCTGACGCGAGAACAGGGCCGGCCCGGTGCGGCTCAAATACGCGGCGTCATGCCGTCACTTGTCCAAACCACTGGACAACGTTATTGAAACGCATCAACATTCGCGAGTCTGGACAGGTACAAGGTTTCGGACTATCCAGGGTTGCACTGGTTGTTTCAACTTGGAGTTGAGCAAACTCCCGCGGCGTTGAGGGGGCCTCATGCTGGACAAGCAGATCTCGACACCGGCGCCGGGCGGTCCGTCCGGCCTCGGCATCGTGCCGGCCGCGCTGCTGCGGGATTGCGCGGACGTCCTGTCCACCGACAACAGGGCCGGCGAGGGCCAGCGCCTGCACACGCTGGCCGCCTACGGCCTGGCCAGCACGCCGTCCGAAGCCGATTTCGACAGCTTCGCCGCCATGGCGGCCGACCTGTTCAGGCTGCCGATCAGCCTCGTCAACCTGGTCGGCGAGCGGCACCTGACCGTCAAGGGCCGCTTCGGGCTGGAGGTCGAGAGCATCCCGCGGGACGGCGCGTTCTGCGCCTACACGATCCTGAGCGACAACGTGTTCGTCGTGCCGGACCTGACCCGGGACGCGCGGTTCGCCAATCACCCGCTGGTGACGGAGACGGGCTTCCGCTTCTACGCCGGGGCGCCGCTGATCAGCCCGCTCAACGGGCACCGCCTCGGCTCGCTCTGCCTCGTGGACCGGGTGCCGCACCGGCCGCTCGACGAGCGAGAGGTGCGGCTGTTCACCGGCCTGGCCGCCCTGGTCATGGACCGCATGGAACTGCGCCGCGCCGAGTACCGGCTGCGCTACCTGGCGCACAACGACCCGCTGACCGGCTGCGCCAACCGCGCGAAGCTCGCGGAGATGACGGAGGCGGCGGAGGCCGCGGGCCGCCCGGCGGCGATGGTGCTGCTGGACCTCGACAGCTTCAAGCACGTCAACGACACGCTGGGCCACGCGGCGGGCGACACGCTGCTGGTGGAGGTGGGCCGGCGGCTCGCCGCCGCACTGGACGGCCGGGGCACGCTGGGGCGGCTGGGCGGCGACGAGTTCGCGGCCCTGCTGCCCGGCCTGGAC
>CAXTTB010000424.1:0-3799 GCA_964246905.1 uncultured Acetobacteraceae bacterium
GTCCAGCAGCACCGCGGCGCCGAACGGCGAAAGGTCCCCCGTCAGCCGGCCCAGGCGGTACTCGACGCTGCGGGCGAAGTCCTCGATCCGCACCCGCGCCACCGCGCCGCGCCCGGCAAGCGCCGAAACCCGCTCCGCCGCCTCCGCCGGCAGCCAGGCGGCACCCGACACGCCGTAGGGCGAACCCAGCGCCGCGGACAGCGCCGCCACCCCGCGCACGGCGTCCAGGCCCGGCAGCAGCAGTGATCCCGTCAGCTCCGCACGCGGCAGCACCTTGAGCGTGACCTCCGTGATGACGGCGAGCGTGCCGTAGCTGCCGGTCAGCAGCTTGCACAGGTCCAGCCCGGTGACGTTCTTCAGCACGCGCCCGCCGGAGCGGATCACCTCGCCCGCACCGTTCACCGCGCGCACGCCCATCACGTGGTCCCGCATCGCCCCCCACGCGACCCGGCGCGGCCCCGACAGGTTGGTCGCGACCACGCCGCCCAAGGTCTGCGCGCCCTCCGTCCCCAAAAGCGCCGACAGGTCCGGCGGCTCCGCGATCAGGCCCTGGCCGCCCTCCGCGAGCTTCGCCTCCAGGTCCGGGATCGTGACCCCGGCGCCGGCGGAGATGATCAGCTCCTGCGGCGCATACAGGGAAATCTCCGTCAGGTTGCGGGTGGACAGGCCGCGCGCCGCCTGCACCGGGCGCATCATGCCGGCCTTGGTGCCGCGGCCCTGGACCAGCAGCGGCTCGTTGGTGGCGCGGGCGGCCAGGACCGCCTCCACAACGCCGCCCTCGTGCATCGGCGCCAGCGCGACGCTCACGTGCCGGCGCTCAGGCGGCGACGGGCAGAGGGGCCGCCGCGGGCGGGTCGAGCAACGGGAACACCTTGCTCGGGTTCAGCAGCCATTCCGGGTCGAACGCCGACTTGATGCGGCGCTGCTGGTTCAGCTCGATTTCCGTGAACTGCACGGGCATCAGGTCGCGCTTCTCGACGCCCACCCCGTGCTCGCCGGTGAGGCAGCCGCCGACCTCGACGCAGAGCTTCAGGATGTCCGCGCCGAACGCCTCCGCGTCCTCGAAATTGCCGGGCAGGTTGGCGTCGAACATGATGAGCGGGTGCAGGTTGCCGTCGCCCGCGTGGAAGATGTTGGCGACCTTGAGGCCGTAGGCGTCGCTCATTTCGCCGATGCGGCGCAGCACGAAGGGCAGTTGCCCCGTGGGGATGGTGCCGTCCATGCACAGGTAGTCCGGGCTGATCCGCCCCACCGCGCCGAACGCCCCCTTGCGGCCCTTCCAGATGGCGACGCTTTCCTCGACCGACTGGCTGACCCGCAGGCTGAGCGGGTGGAACGGCTCGCACAGGGCGGCGATGCGGCCCAGCAGGTCGTCCTGCTCCGCCGTGCTGCCCTCCACCTCGATGATGAGCATGGCCTCGGCGTCCAGCGGGTAGCCGGCATGGGCGAAGTCCTCGCAGGCGTGGATGGCCGGGCGGTCCATGAACTCCAGCGCCACGGGGATGATGCCGGAACCGATGATCGCGTCCACCGCGCGCCCGGCCGTCTCGTTCGCGTCAAACGCCACCAGCATGGCGCGCTGGCCTTCCGGCGCGCGCAGGATGCGGACGGTCACTTCCGTGACCATCGCCAGCATCCCCTCGCTCCCGGTCATCAGGCCGAGCCAGTCGTAGCCGGCGGCGTCCAGGTGCTGCCCGCCGATGTCGAGGACCTCCCCCTGCATCGTCACGATCTTGAGGCCGAGGAGATTGTTGGCCGTCACGCCGTACTTCAGGCAATGCGCGCCGCCGGAGTTCATGCCGACGTTGCCGCCGATCATGCAGGCGAGCTGGCTGCTGGGGTCGGGGGCGTAGAAGAAGCCCTCCGCGGCCACCGCATTGGTGATGCCGATGTTGGTGACGCCCGCCTGCACGGTGGCGCAACGGTCGGCGTAGTCAATGTCGAGGATGCGGTTCATCCGCATCAGCCCCACCACCACGCTGTCCGACATCGGCAGCGCCCCGCCCGACAGGCTGGTGCCGGCGCCGCGCGGCACCACGCGCACGCCGTGCCTGTGGCAGAAGGCGAGCACCGCCGCGACCTGCTCCGTGGTTTCCGGCAGCGCGACCGCGAGCGGGACCTGCCGGTAGGCGGGCAATCCGTCGGTCTCGTAGGGCTTGAGGCGCAGCGCCTCGCTGATCACGCCCGACGCAGGCAGCAGCGCCTGCAGCCCGGCCACGATCTCGGCGCGGCGGGCGATGACATCGGACTTGGGCGTCGGTTGCGCGATCATTGCCTGTATTCCCCCGGATTGCTTCCCCTGAACATGGAACCGGGCGGCACAGTCGGCAAGACGCAAAAAGCCCCGGGGCGTGCGGCGTCCCCGGGGCGGGTTCAAGGCGCGTTCAGCGCGGCGCGGGGCCGCAGGTCAGCCCTGGCGGGCCTTCATGCGCGGGTTCTTCTTGTTGATCACGTAAACGCGGCCGTGCCGGCGCACCACGCGGCAGTTCTTGTCGCGGAGCTTGGCCGATTTCAGGCTGTTGCGGATCTTCATGGCACGACCTTCGGGGCCAAGGCGGCCCGGGATTGCGGTTGGATTTGGATGGGTCGCGCTGGTTACTGGCCGGGGGACGCGGTGTCAAGGACGCGGCCCGCGCCGCCACGGCGTTCGCATCAAGCGACGGGCCTGTGGTTGAGGATGTCGGCGGGAACCCGGACGTCCAGCATGGCATCCCACATGGCATGGCGGATGGAGTCTTTGCCGGTGACGATGCGGACGGCGTTGGGCGGCACGCGCTTGGGCGTCGCGCGGTTGCGCGGGCCATGGTCGCGCCGCACGGGCGACGCATCCTCGCCCATGCTGACCTCGGGGACCCAGCGCAGGGCGTTCCCAGCAGCCCAACGACCACGGGATGGCGCAGGCAGGCGCTCGGGCAGGCGTGCCCGAGCAGGCGTGCCCGAGCAGGCAGGGCTGGCCTTCCGTGCTCGCCGCGCCGCTCCGCGTGCGGGTGCAGGTGCGGTCCGCGCGGCCGATGGCGGCCAGGCCGTGCCCGGCGTCGGTGTCCTCGTGCTCGAGGACGGATGCGGGCAGGTCGCCAAGG
This sequence comes from uncultured Acetobacteraceae bacterium, assembly GCA_964246905.1. Classification (GTDB taxonomy): domain Bacteria; phylum Pseudomonadota; class Alphaproteobacteria; order Acetobacterales; family Acetobacteraceae; genus CAHJXG01. The sequence continues at coordinate 3,081 of CAXTTB010000424.1, forward strand.
ACGCTCCCACGTCCTGGAGCAGCCACGTCCTGGAACGGCGTCGCCTGATGCCTGGCCCGGACGGACGCTCCGCGTCTGGCCCGGCGGAAGGCTTGCAAGCGGTGGAACCATGGCGCACGCCCCTGACATGGGCGGACCCTGGCGCCCCGCTATGCCCGGCGCAGCAGCCCGCCACGTCCTGCAGGACGCTCGACGTTGCAGAAACACTGCAGAAGCTTTGATGCGATGGCCCTGGGCAAGGCCAGTACGACTGGCTCCAGCCAGACTTTAACCGAAGCGCCGCCCCGGTCCACATGGGCGTGCGGGGGCTTGTTCGGCTCACTGCTCCAAGAATAGAGCCGGAAACCCTGAGTCCGGAGCACGGTCGGCATGGATAGCCGTCCTTCGTGGGCAGCGTGCGGCCGGTTCTCAGGGCCGTCAGGATCTTTCGACAGGTCGAGTGCCCACCGCCTCGTGTCGAGCCTTGCGGCCCGTTTGGACGCTGCCAATGGGCCGAACTGCTGTGACGGCTGCTTGCTCCGACCTCCTCATCGTCGCACCTCTTTGTTGTCGTAGCTTGGTGGTGCAGAACGCCAGACCCGCTCAATACCGCTTATACGGCAGGAACTTCCCCGACATGGTCATCTTCACCCGGTCGCCCTTCTGGTCGGGCTGCCGTTCCAGCGTCATGTCGAAGTCGATGGCGCTCATGATGCCGTCGCCGAACTCCTCGTGGATCA
>CAXTTB010000425.1:0-3796 GCA_964246905.1 uncultured Acetobacteraceae bacterium
GTCCACCGCCGGCTGCGGCGCCTCGACGGCCGCCAGCGCGTCCGGCCCGGCGGGAGGCAGCACGTTGGCGGGTATCGGCTGCGCCGAGGCGGCGGGCACCGGCTCGGCCGCGGCCGCAGGGGCGTCCGCCGCGGGCCTGGCGACCGCCGCGGTGAAGCGGTCGAAGAACATGTCCGCCATCTGCTTGCTCGTCGCGTCGATCAGCCGCGCGCCGAGCTGCGCGATCTTGCCGCCGACCTGCGCCTTCACGTCGTACTGCAGCAGCGTGTCCCCGCCATCGTCGGACAGCCGCACGTTGGCGCCGCCCTTGGCGAACCCGGCGACGCCCCCCTGGCCCTCGCCGCTGATGCGGTAGCTGTCGGGCGGGTTGAGGTCGGTGAGCTGCACCTTGCCGGTGAAGCGCGCGCTGATCGGCCCGATCTTGACCGCGGCCGTCGCCTTGAGATCGGTGTCCGAGGTCTTCTCCAAGCTCTCGCAGCCGGGAATGCACGCCTTGAGCACGTCAGGGTCGTTCAGCGCGTCCCACACCGTTTGCCGAGAGGCAGGAATGCGCCGCTCGCCTGTCATGTCCATGTCGTTGCCCTCAGTTCAGTGCGCCGGACGTTACCGGCAGGGGGCCAGCCGTGCAACCAACCCCACCTGACGTCCATCGCCAGACCTGATAAACGGGGTTCCACCTCAAGCGTTCCGGAGCCGTCCCATGTCCTACCTGGTCGCCGCCGACCTCCCCGCCGAGCCGGCGGGCTTCCGCTTCCGCGCGTTGCTGGAGCGTGACGGCATCCTGCAGATCCCGGGTGCGCACAACGGCATGGCTGCGTTGCAGGCGCGTGCGGCCGGGTTCGCGGCGGCGTACCTGTCCGGCGCCGCCATGACCGCCAGCATGGGGCTGCCGGACCTCGGCATGATCACGGTGGACGAGGTGTGCTTCTTCGTCCGCCAGGTCGCCCGGGCCAGCGCGCTGCCGGTGCTGGTCGATGGCGACACCGGGTATGGCGAGGCGCTGAACGTCATGAGCATGGTCCGCTCCTTCGAGGACGCAGGCGCGGCTGCGGTGCACATCGAAGACCAGTTGCTGCCGAAGAAGTGCGGGCACCTGAACGACAAGAGGCTGGCGGACCCGCAGGACATGGCGGCGAAGGTGGCGGCGGCCCGCAAGGCGCGGCGGCACCTCTACATCCTGGCCCGCACCGACGCCGCCGCGAGCGAGGGCATGGACGGCGCCGTGGCCCGCGCCAAGCTGTACATGGAGGCCGGCGCCGACGCGATCTTCCCGGAGGCGCTGCACTCGGCCGAGATGTTCCGCGAGTTCGCCCGGCGGATGCCGGGAGTGCCGCTGCTCGCCAACATGACGGAGTTCGGCCGCACCCCGTTCTTCACCGCCGCCGAGTTCGAGGCCATGGGCTACCGCATGGTGATCTGGCCCGTCAGCTCCATGCGCGTCGCGGCCAAGGCGTCGGAGACCCTGTACGCCGCGATCCGGCGCGACGGCGGCACGCACAACATGCTGGATGCCATGCAGACCCGGTCGGAGCTGTATGCCACGATCGACTACGCCGGCTACGAGGCGCTGGACCGGAGCATCGTCAGCACCGTGGTGCCGCACGGGATGCCGCAGCGGGACTGAGCGTGCAGCACGACCCGCTCCGGCGCCTCCCGTCCCCCCTGCTGCGCCCGCTCTATGTCGGCAGCGAGATCTACCGCCGCTCCACCTACGGCCCGACCCATCCGCTGGCGATCCCGCGGGTGACGACCTGCACCGACCTGTGCCGGGCGATGGGCTGGCTGCCGGAGAACGTGTTCGTGACGGCGCCGATGGCCGACCTCGCCGCCGTCACCCGGTTCCACGCGCCCGACTACGTGGCCGCCCTGGCGCGGGCGGAGGCGGCGCAGGCGGTGTCGGAGGAGGACCGCGCCCGCTACCGCATCGGCGCGGAGGGCAACCCGGTCTATGCGGAGATCTATCGCCGCCCCATGACCTCGGCCGGCGGCGTGATGCTCTCGGCCGCGCTCACCGCGGCGGGCGGCACCGTGCACTGCCCCGGCGGCGGCACGCACCATGGGCGCCCGGACCGCGCCAGCGGCTTCTGCTACCTGAACGACCCGGTGCTGGGCATCCTCGCCTGGCTCGACCAGGGGCTGGAGCGGGTCGCCTACCTCGACATCGACGCGCACCACGGGGACGGGGTGCAGGACGCCTTCCACGACGACCCGCGCGTGCTGACGGTCAGCGTGCACGAGGCCGGGCGGTGGCCGTTCACCGGGCTGGCGCCTGACCGCGCCGGAGGCGCCGCGCGCAACCTGCCGGTGCCGCAGGGGTTCAACGACAGCGAGATGGACTGGCTGCTGCGGCACGCCATCCTGCCGGTGATCGCGGCGCACCGTCCGCAGGCCATCTTCCTGCAATGCGGCGCCGACGCGCTGGAGGAGGACCCGCTGGCCCGGCTGTCGCTGTCCAACAACGCGCATTGGTCCGTGGTGGCCGCGGTCCAGGGCCTCGCGCCGCGGCTGATCGTCACCGGGGGTGGCGGCTACAATCCCTACACGGTGGGGCGCTGCTGGGCCGGGGTGTGGGCGACGCTGAACGGCATCCCCATCCCGGACCGCACCACGCCGGAGGCGGAGGCCGTGCTGCGCGGCCTGACCTACAACCGCGCTGCCGGGCGCAACCCGCCGGCCCATTGGTTCACCACGATCCGCGACGCGCCACGCGACGGCCCGGTGCGCGACGCCATCAAGCTGCTCGCCGAGCAGACGCTTTCGGAGCATCCCGCATGAACCGCCGCTTCCTGTTCGCCCTCCTGATGGTGACGCCCCTGATGGCCATAGTCCCGGACGCCGACGCCCAGACCACCGCGCAGCCGGAGCTGCCGAAGGAGCCGCTCTCGGTCACGACGCGCGATGGCAAGCGCCACGACTTCCAGGTCGAGATGGCGGTGACGCCGGAGCAGCAGCGGGTGGGCCTGATGTTCCGCCCCAGCGTGCCGGCGGACGGCGGCATGTTGTTCGATTGGGGCGCGCCGCGCGACAGCGGCATGTGGATGCGGAACACCATCAGCCCGCTCGACATGCTGTTCATCAACGCCGACGGCACGGTGCGCCATGTGGCGGAGGACACCGTGCCCGGCAGCCTCGCCACCATCGACAGCCACGGCCCGGTCCGCGCGACGCTGGAGCTTGCGGCCGGCACGGCGAAGCGGCTGGACATCCGGGTGGGCGACCGGGTGCAGCAGCGCATCTTCGGCAACGCCTCGTGATGCCGGCCTTGCGCTGCGCCGGGCTGGAACCTACGTTGCCGCCGGGTCCGGGGCGTGGCGCAGCCTGGTAGCGCGCTTGTTTTGGGTACAAGAGGCCCCCGGTTCGAGTCCGGGCGCCCCGACCAGCCCGTTTTGAGGCCAGTGAAACCGAGGACCAACCCATGCGTGCCCGCATCTTCCAGCGCCCGAAGACCGCCACCCAGTCCGGCCAGGCCGGCGCCGGCAACTGGGTGCTGGAGTACCAGCCGAACGAGCGCGAGAAGAACGACCCGCTGATGGGCTGGTGGGGCAGCAGCGACACGCTGGGCCAGGTGCGCCTGCGCTTCGACACCGCGGAGGCGGCCGTGGCGTTCGCCGAGCAGAAGGGCGTCGCCTACGACCTGGAGGTGCCGCCCGCGACGCGGCCGATCAAGCCCAAGGCCTATGCCGATAATTTCCGCTACGGCCGGGCTGAAAACTGGACGCATTAGCTGTATGAAGGGGCAACGCGCCCTTAGCTCAGTTGGATAGAGCGGCGGCCTTCTAATCCGCATGTCGGGGGT
>CAXTTB010000426.1:0-3775 GCA_964246905.1 uncultured Acetobacteraceae bacterium
GGGCTGGGGAGACCGCCGGTACCTCGCGGGCGGGCGCGGGCTGGAACTGGAAATGGTCCCGCGGCTCCTCGCCCAGCGCCTCGTCCGCGCCCCACTCGACCTGCAGGCGCAACGCTGCCAAGCTGTCCATCAGGCGGAGGCCGCGTCGGGTCGCTTGGCATTTAAATGGGGCCGCGCGGGGGTTTTGCCCAACCCGCGCCCGTCCCCACTTGAGATGACATAGACGGAGGGACGAATGCCGGAACGTGAGGTGGCCCGCGAGGCCATGGAGTTCGATGTCGTGATCGTGGGGGCAGGCCCGGCCGGCCTGTCCGCCGCGATCCGCCTCAAGCAGTTGGCGCCCGACGCCAACGTGTGCGTGGTGGAGAAGGGCGGCGAGGTCGGCGCCCACATCCTGTCCGGCGCCGTGATCGAGACGCGGGCGCTGGCCGAGCTGCTGCCGGACTGGAAGGAGGCGGGCGCCCCGTTGCTGACCCCGGCGGGCGAGGACCGCTTCCTGTTCCTGACGAAACGGCACGCCTTCAGGCTGCCGACGCCGCCGCTGATGCACAACGCCGGCAACTACGTCGTGAGCCTCAGCGACGTGGTCCGCTGGCTCGGCACGCAGGCGGAGGGCCTGGGGGTGGAGATCTACCCGGGCTTCGCCGCCGCCGAGGTGCTGATCGAGGCCGACCGCGTGGTGGGCGTCGCGACCGGCGACATGGGCATCACCAAGGAAGGGGAGCACGGCGCCAACTACCAGCCCGGCATGGAGCTGCGCGCGTCCTACACGCTGTTCGCCGAAGGCTGCCGCGGCTCGCTGACCAAGCAGGTCGCGACGCGGTTCAACCTGCGCGAAGGGCGCGACCCGCAGACCTATGCGCTCGGCATCAAGGAGCTGTGGGAGATCCCCGCGGCGCAGCACAAGCCCGGCCTGATCGAGCACTCGGTCGGCTGGCCGCTGGACCGCAACACCTATGGCGGGTCCTGGCTGTACCATTGGGGCGACAACCTGGTGTCGTACGGCTTCGTCGTCGGATTGGACTACCACAACCCCTGGCTGTCGCCCTTCGACGAGATGCAGCGGTTCAAGACCCATCCGGCGATGCGGAAGCATTTCGAGGGCGGGCGGCGCATCTCCTACGGCGCGCGGGCCTTGAGCGAGGGCGGCCTGCAATCCATCCCCAAGCTGACCTTCCCCGGCGGCGCGCTGATCGGCGACACCGCCGGGTTCCTGAACGTGCCGAAGATCAAAGGCACCCACGCTGCGATGAAGTCCGGGATGCTGGCCGCCGAGGCCGTCGCGGAGGCGCTGGAGCACAACCGCCCGGCCGAGCCGGAAAGCTACGAGAGCCGCTTCCGCGAAAGCTGGCTGTACGGGGAGCTGCGGGAGGCGCGCAACATCCGCCCGGCGTTTGCCAAGTTCGGCCTGTTCGGCGGCATCGCCTACTCGGGGCTTGACACCTACCTGCTGCGCGGGCGGGCGCCGTGGACCATGCACCACGCCCACGCGGACCATGAGGGGCTGCGCCCGGCCAAGGAGGCGCCGCGCATCGACTATCCCAAGCCCGACGGCAAGCTGACCTTCGACCGCCTGTCCTCCGTGTTCATCAGCAACACCAACCACGAGGAAAACCAGCCGCCGCATCTGCAGGTGCGCGACCCCGGGCGGTGGCAGGGGGTGAACTGGGAGCAGTTCGCAAGTCCCGAGAGCCGGTATTGCCCGGCCGGCGTGTACGAGGCCGTGGGCGTCGAGCAGGGCGAGCCGCGCCTGCAGATCAACGCGCAGAACTGCGTGCACTGCAAGACCTGCGACATCAAGGACCCCACGCAGAACATCGACTGGGCGGTGCCGGAAGGCAGCGGCGGCCCCAACTACCCGGGCGGCATGTAGCGGATGCCGGGCATCCGCCGATCCGCGCTGCTGGTGCTGGCCATGCTGGCCGGGGGCGCCGCGAACGACTTCGGCCTGGAGGATGCGGCGGGGACCTCGACGTTCGAGCCGAAGGGCGCGTTCAGCGACTACCTGACCGGGCGGTTCGCGGAGCAGCAGGGCGACCTGGACATCGCCGCCGACCGGCTGCGTGGGGCGCTGGCCCAGGACGCCGGGGTGGGGGAGGTGGCGAACCAGGCCTTCGTCGCCGCGGTCATGGCGGGCCGTCCCGACGCCGCGCGCCTGGCTGCGGGCGTCGCCGCCAACGTGGTGGCGCAGCTCGTCCTCGCGGACCGGGACGCGAAGAACGAGAACTGGGAGCAGGCGGAGGTGCGGTTCGCGGCGCTGCCGCAGCAGGGGCTGACGCAGATCCTGCGGCCCTTGCTGATCGCCTGGGCGCAGCAGGGCGCCCGGCGCACCACCGCCGCCCTTGCCGGGCTGCAGCCCGTCCTGGAGGAGCCGCGCTTCCGCGGGGTCATGGCACTGCACGCGGCGCTGATCGCCGACCTCGGCGGCTTCAACGGCGACGCCGCCCGGCTGTACGAGGTGGCGCAGGCCGCGTATGGCGGGCTGAACCTCCGGCTCGGCCAGATCCTCGCCAACTGGCAGGCCCGGCAGGGCAACGAGGAGGAGGCGCGGCGCACCGTGCGCGACATGGTGGGCGTGAACGGCGACCTGGCCCTGGCCCGCGACGCGCTGGAGCGCGACGTGGGGGACCGCCCCGTCCGCAACGCCACGGACGGCATCGCCGAAACCTACCTCGCCATGGCCGCGACGCTGCGGCAGCAGAACGCCAATGATTCGGCGCAGGTGCTGCTGCGCCTGGCGCTCGACGTGCGGGAGGACTTCACCGCGGCGCGGCTGCTGCTGGCCGACATCCAGGAGGGCAACAAGCAGACCGGCGCCGCGGCGCAGACGCTCGCGGGCGTGCCGCCGACCGACCCGCTGGCGGTGGTGGTGACGCTGCGCCGGGCCAACCTGCTGGACGGCACGGGCCAGGAGGAGGAGGCGACCCGGATGCTGGAGGCGCTGGCCCAGGAGTACCCGGACCGCCCGGAGCCGCTGGTGCAGGTCGGCGACAGCCTGCGCCGGCGCAACCGCTTCCACGAGGCGGCGGAGGCGTACGACCGCGCGGTGGCGCGCATCGGCACGCCCAACCGGGCCAACTGGCCGCTGTTCTACGAGCGCGGCATCGCCTTCGAGCGCGACAACCAGTGGCCCAAGGCGGAGGCCGATTTCGAGTACGCCCTACGCCTGGCGCCGGACCAGCCGAACGTGCTGAACTACCTCGGCTACGCCTGGGTGGAGCGGGGCCACGAGGTGGACCGCGCCCGGCAGATGATCGAGCGCGCGGTGGAGCAGCGGCCCAACGACGGCGCGTTCATCGACAGCCTCGGCTGGGTGCAGTTGCAGCAGGGCGACACCGCCGGCGCGCTGAAGAACCTGGAGCGCGCGGTGGAGCTGCAATCGGAGGACCCGGTGATCAACGCGCATCTCGGCGACGCGCTGGACGCCGTGGGCCGGCGCCGGGAAGCGGAGTTCCAGTGGCGCCGCGCCCTGAACCTGAACCCCGAGCCGGACGACCGGGCGCGCATCGAGGGCAAGCTGCGCGACGCCGGGGCGATGCCCGCGACCCGCACCGCCAGCCCCGGGTCCAGCCCCGGCACGCCCTGAACCGTGCTGGCCGAGGCGGCGCGGGCGAAGGTCAACCTGTACTTGCACGTCGTGGGGCGGCGGGCGGACGGGTATCACCTGCTGGACAGCGTGGCAGTGTTCCCCGGCGCGGCCGACCGGCTTTCCGCCGTGCCGGCCGATGCGCTGACCCTGGAAGTTAAAGGTCCCGGCGCGGTCGGGCTGGGCGCC
>CAXTTB010000427.1:0-3767 GCA_964246905.1 uncultured Acetobacteraceae bacterium
GCCCCGCTCGGACCGCCTTGAGGACTGGGGCCTGCTGCCCACCCGTCCCGACTGGGCCGAGGGCTTCCGCGAGACCTGGCAGGTGGGGGAGGCGGCGGCGCATGACCGGCTGGCCGGGTTCCTGGCGAAGGCGGTGCACGGCTACGACACCGGGCGCAACCTGCCGGGCCAGCCCGGCACCAGCATGGTGTCACCGCATTTGCATTGGGGCGAGCTGTCGCCCGGCCAGGTCTGGCACACGGCGCAGCAGGCCGCGCGGGAGACCGGCAAGGGGCTTGAGGTGTTCCTCGGCGAGATCCTGTGGCGGGACTTCTCGGCCTACCTGCTGTGGCACAACCCGCAGATGCCGGAGCGCCCGCTCCGCCCGGCCTTCGCCGGCCTCGCCGTGCGCGACGACGCCGCCGGGCTGCGCGCCTGGCAGCGCGGACGGACCGGCATCCCCATCGTCGATGCCGGGATGCGGCAGCTTTGGCACATCGGCTGGATGCACAACCGCGTCCGCATGATCGCCGCGTCGTTCCTGGCCAAGCAGCTCCTGCTGCCGTGGCAGGCCGGGGAGGCGCATTTCTGGGACACGCTGGTCGATGCCGACCTCGCCAGCAACGCGGCGAGCTGGCAATGGATCGCCGGCTGCGGCATCGACAGCCAGCCGTTCTTCCGCGTGTTCAACCCGGTGAGCCAGGGCGAGAAGTTCGACCCGGACGGCGCCTACGTCCGCGCCTGGCTGCCGGAGCTGGCGCGGATGCCGGACAAGCACGTGCACGCCCCCTGGACCGCGCCGCCCGCCGTGCTGGCAAAGGCCGGGGTGGAACTGGGCCGCAGCTACCCGCACCCCATCGCCGACCTGCCGCAGGCCCGGCAGCGCGCGCTCGACGTGTACCGCGCCACCGTGCGGCGTGCCGCGTGATCCCCACGGGCGTCCCATTGCGCGTGGTGGGCGACGTGCATGGGGACATCCGCGCCTTCGCGGCGGCGACCGCCACCGACCGCTTCGTCGTGCAGCTCGGCGACCTCAGCGACCATGGGCCGGACAGCGCGGGCGTGCTGCGGACCATGTTCGCGCTGATGGACCAGGGGCGCGGCCTGTTCATCCTCGGCAACCACGACCGCAAGCTGGGCCGGGCGCTGTCCGGGCAGGCGGTGCGGATGGACGCGGCGCTGCAGGCCACGCTGTCCCAGTTGGACGATGCGCTCCGGGACCGCGCGCTGCGTGAGATCAGCGTTGCCCCGGCCTGGCTGGCGCACGGCGACACCGCCTTCGTGCACGGCGGCTTCCACCCGGCCATGCTGAGCGAGCCGCCGCCTCCCCCGCTCGGCCGGGTGGACCCGCTGCTGTCCCGCGCCCTGTTCGGCGAGACGACGGGTCGGATGCAGCCGGACGGCTACCCGGAGCGCGTGCTGCGCTGGGTGGACCGCATCCCCGCCGGCCTGACGGTGTACTGCGGCCACGACCAGCGCAGCACGGACGGGCGGCCCTACCGGCGCACCGGGTCGTCGGGCGGGCTGGCGGTGTTCCTCGACACCGGGGCCGGCAAGGGCGGGCACTTGTCTTGGATCGACCTGCCGAGCGAAGCTTAGACCGCCTCCCCCGCGTCCATCGCCGCCAGGAACCCCGCCGCCTGCTCCCGGATGGCCGAGACGCGCGCCGGGTCCATCTTCGCCAGCGTCCGCACCGGCATGGCCATGCGCGGGTTCTGCGCGAACCGCTCCGAGTGCCGGGCGATGAAGTCCCAGTACAGCGCGTTGAACGGGCACGCGCCCTCCCCCACCGCGAGCTTCACGTCGTACTGGCACCCGCGGCAGTAGTCGCTCATGCGGTTGATGTAGGCGCCGGACGCCGCATAGGGCTTCGACCCCATGATCCCGCCGTCGGCATGGAGCGCCATGCCGCGCACGTTGGGCATCTCCACCCACTCGTAGGCGTCGGCATAGACGATGAGGTACCACTCATCGACCTCGTCGGGATGCAGGCCGGCCAGCAGGGCGAAGTTGCCGGTGATCATCAATCGCTGGATATGGTGGGCATAGGCGTGGCGGCGGGTGTCGCCGATGGCCTGGCGCAGGCAGTTCATCCGCGTCTCGGCGGTCCAGTAGAACGCCGGCAACGGCCGTTCGGCGCCCAGGCTGTTCAGCCCGGCATACTCCGGCATCTTGAGCCAGTACACGCCGCGCACGAACTCCCGCCAGCCCAGGATCTGACGCACGAAGCCCTCCACGGCGTTGAGCGGCGCCAGGCCGGCACGCCAGGCGGCCTCCGCGGCTTGGCAGGCTTCCAGCGGGCCGAGCAGCCCGGTGTTCAGGGAGGTGGAGATCAGCGCGTGGTACAGGGCGCTCTCCCCCGTCACCATGGCGTCCTGCCAATCGCCGAACTGCGGCAGGCGGTGGGCCACGAAGTCCTGCAGCGCCGCGGCGGCGTCCTGGTGCGTCACCGGCAGGGCGAAGCCGTCCACGTCGCCGAAGTGGTCCGGGAAGGTGCGCGCCACGAGCGCCATGACCTCTTGCGTGATCCCGTCGGGTTCGAAGCGCGGGACGGCGGGCGGGGCGATGCCCTTCCGCGGCGGCTTGCGGTTCTCGGGGTCGTAGTTCCACTGGCCGCCGGCCGGGGCGTCCTCCTCCATCAGGACGCCGTACCGGCGGCGCATGTCGCGGTAGAACGTCTCCATGCGGAACGCGCCGCGCCCGCGCGCCCAGGCGCGGAACTCCTGGATGCGGCACAGGAAGCGGTCGTCGTCGCGGATCTCGGTCTCGATCCCGGACGCCTCGTGCCAGCGGCGCATGTCCTCCGTGAGCCGCCACTCGCCGGCCTCCGTCGCGACGATGGCGCCGGGCTGGTGCCGGGCGGCGGCGCGCAGCATCTCGCCGCGCAGGCTGCCGGTGTTCGCGGGGTCGTCGAGCTGGATGTAATCCACTTGCACCCCCCGCGCCCGCAGCGCCCGGGCGAAGTGGCGCATGGCGGACAGCACGAGCACGATCTTCTTCGGGTGGTGCTTCACGTAGGTGCACTCGCCCATCACCTCGGCCATCAGCACGGTGTCCCGCGTGGGGTCGAGGTCGCGGAGCGCGCTCAGCCCGGCGCTGCACTGGTCGCCCAGCACGATTCGGAGCGTCTTCACCATCAGCCCTTCACCCGCACGTTGGACCGCCCGCCATCGACCGCGAACACCTGGCCGGTGATCCACCCGGCGTCCTCCGACAGCAGGAACGCCGCCAGCGCCCCGGCGTCGTCGCCGGTGCCAAGGCGCGGGATCGGGTGCATGGCCGCGATCCCCTTGGCCATCGCCTCGTTGCCCAGGATCGGCCCGGCGATGCCGGACTGCGTCAGGCTGGGCGCGATGCAGTTCACCCGCACGGACGGCGCCAACTCCGCGGCGAGTGCCGTCGTCAGGCCCTCGACCGCTCCCTTGGCGGCGGCGATCACCGCGTGGTTGGTGAAGCCGGAGCGGACGGCGACGGTGCTGAACAGCACGACGCCGCTGCCGGGGCAGGCCTTGAGCGCGGCCGCCGCCGCGGCCACGGCCAGCGCGGCGCCCACGGCGTTCAGCCGGAACGCCGCGACGAACTCCTCGCCCGTCGCCCGGCGCAGCGGGCGCAGCACGATGGAGCCGACGCAGTAGGCGAGGCCGCCGATCTCCGGCCCGGCCTGCCGCACCGCATGGGCCAAGGCCGCCTCGTCCAGCGCGTCCGCCACGGCGTGGGTGCCGCCCAGCTCGGCCGCCAGCGCCGCGGTGCGGGCGGCGTCGCGGCCGACCAGGTGCACCGCCTGGCCC
>CAXTTB010000428.1:0-3766 GCA_964246905.1 uncultured Acetobacteraceae bacterium
GCGCAGGCGCCAGGGGCGCGCGTGCGGCCACAGCTTGGCGAAGCCGATGGCCTGACCCGGCTTCAGCCGGACCGCCACGTCGCCGGGGCACCCCTCCGACACCGAAACGGCGCCAACCAGCCGCATCGGCAGCGCCAGCGTCGCGGTCAGGGCGACGCCGTACTGCATCAGCACCCGTTGATTGGTGACGGTGTAGAGCGTGGTCCGCGCCGCCGCCCAGGCCGCTGCCGCGACCCCGGCCACAACCAGCCCGCCCAGCAGCAGCAGCGGCGCGATGTCGTGCACCGCCTGCCACGGCGGCAAATGCGCCCGCCGGGCCGCGACGGCGTTCACGAACACCAGGGCGCACACCCACAGCGCCACCCCGCGGATGTGGAAGGCGCCGGCCGCCAGCCCGCGCCAGCAGGGCTGCCCCTGCCAGACCAGGGCCTCCCCCGGACGCAGGACCGGCGCCGCCGGACGCCCGAGCAGGCCGGCGCGAGCCTTCGTCGCCCCGGCGCGAACCTTCGGTTCCGCCGTGGCGCGAACCTGCGGTTCCGCCGTGCTCATGGCGCTACCCCGTCCGAATGGAACCGTCCGCCGGCGTAGTAGGCGTTCACCATGTCTTCCTCCCGCGCGGTGATGCTGTCCGGCGCCTGCGGGCGCGGGACGTCGTTGAACTGGCCCTGGTGCAGGGCGGTGACGCGGATGTCGCGCTCCCGCTCGTCCACGTCGCAATGGTGGATCGGCACCAGCACGCGCCCGGCGCCCCGGCCTTCGCCCAAGCCCCGGCCTTCACCCAGGCTGATCTCCAGGTAGCGCAGGATCTTCACCCCGCGGTCCACCCACAGCTCCTCCACCCGGCCGACCGGGAGGAAGCGGGTGTCCAGCACGCGCATCCCGCGCAGGTCGGTCTCGCCCGGCATCACCTCCCAGCCCTTGGCGGCGCGCAGCGGCTGCACCTGCGGGTCGCCGTCCAGCATCAGGAACGGCTCGTCCCGGCGCATGGCGTAGGTGCCCGGCCCCACGGCCGCGGTCAGCGGGTTGCCCTGCGGCACCAGCGGGCCGCCCGCGAAGCGGAACTGCGCCCGGGCGCGCACCGGCGGCGCCGGGTCATGGTGCGGCTGCGCGGTCCGGCTGCCGTCCAGGCGGAGCATGGGGCGGGACGCCGGCAGCGGCATCGGCCCGGCCAGCGGCGGCAGGCCGAGGTTGTCCTTCGGGTAGCCCTCCCGCTGGTCCTCCCGCCGCAGCAGCAGCACGATGGCGATGAAGGCCAGGAAGAACAGCCACCACGCGGCCTGGGCCACGTCGATGTACTCGGTGATCGCGCCTGCTTGCATGGGGGCCTCGTTGAAGTCAGCGCGCGGCGTGGGCCGCGGCGGCGGGCGCCAGGGCGGGGTAGTCGCGCACCATGTTGGCGCCGTGCAGAGGCTGCGGCACGCCCTGGTGGCAGGTGGCGCACACCACCAGGCCGCTGCCCTGCTGCACCCCGCGCTGCTGCGCCGGGATCACCGGCAAATTGGTCTCGCGCACCAGTTGCCGGGTTTCCGGGATGGCGGCGGCGACCTGCAGCAGGAAGTTGTTGTTGAGGTCCCGCACCAGGCGCAGCGCGTTGTAGCCGGTCCAACGCTGCGGCGTGCTCTCGTTCCAATCCCAGAACGCCCGCGAGTTGTGGCAGTAGCCGCAGTTCACGCCGATGCCGTCCGAGTACTGCATCATCATCTCATAGACGCGCTTGGCGACCACGGTGGCGGCGACGCGGTGGGTCGGCAGCGCGGTGTCGGACTGCACGTAGATCGGCTCGTCGCCCACGTACCACTCGTCCCATCCGGCGTCGGGGAAGAACTTGCGGACCGTGTCGGCGGATTCCTGCCAGTTGTCCCGCTTGGCGACGTAGCGGCGCTGCGGCATCGGCGCCTGCGGGAACCAGGTCTCCGCCGGCACGGGCTGGCCGCGGTGGCAGGAGTAGCAGGTGACGCCGCTGGGCTGGACGTGCTCCTGCCAATCGGCGTTCAGGTGCCGGGTCATCTTCATCATGACGCGGGCGGCGGCCTTGGCGGGCTTGGCGTCGGACGCCCAGTTCTCCCCCTCGTGGCAGAAGCCGCAGCCTTCCCGCGGGGACACCCACTGGGTGATCGCGTACTGGGTCCGCATGAACTCCGCGGCGCTCACGTCGGTCAGGACCTGGACGTTCTTGTACGCCTCCGTCGCCGTGGGACGGCCCGTTTCCGCGGGCGGCAGTGGCGCCGGGGCCTTGTTGGAGGCGAGCCAGGTCCGCGCCGGCTCGAACTGGATGCCTTGCGGGAAGCTCATCTCCGTGCCGCGGGGCGTGTGCTCCCAGGTCGGCACGAACAGGACGAAGGCGGCGCCGGCCAGCAGCACGGCCCCGGCGGCGAGGGTGATGGACTTCATCGCGGCGCCTCCGGCTGGCGCACGTCGCGTTGCAGCGGGCGCGGCATGATGCCGGGCGGCAGGCTGTCCGGGATCGGCTGCACCCGGGCGTACTGCGGCGCGATGCCGTGCTTCACGCCCCAGAGATACCAGTTGTCCACCACGGTGCCGGTCATCAGGATGCCGATCCCGCCGGTCAGCGTGGTGAGCGTCGCGAAGGTGAACAGCCAGCGGTGCACGCTGTCGAAGTTGGCGTTGAACCCCATGGTCCAGCGCCAGAACAGCGAGCCGCGCTCCATCGCCGTGCCGGGGTCGGTGATCTCATGCGTTTCCCGCTCGCCGCCGAACTTGGCAACCGCCAGGATGGTGCCGCCGTGCATGGCGAACAGCATGGTCGAGCCGTACAGGAACACGATCGAGAGCATGTGGAACGGGTTGTAGAAGATGTTGCCGTAGCGGACGGAGAACGTCGCGGTCCAGTTCAGGTGCTCGATGACGCCGAACGGCACCGCCTCCGACCACGACCCCATGAAAATGGGCCGGATGAAGCCCAGCACGAGGTAGAGCCAGATCGCCGAGGCGAAGGCCCAGCACACGTGCGTGCCCATCTTGAGCGCGCGTGCCCGGCGGTACATCCGCAGCCACCACAGGAAGATGGAGGCGGTCAGGAAGAACCCGGCCATCAAGTACCAGCCGCCATCCTCCAGCGGCGGGAACAAGGACAGGCCCTGCTTGGCCGACGGCGGCTCCAGCGCGAGGAACGGCAGCATCTTGATGAAGCGGACCACGTTCCAGTCCACCGAGGCCCACATGTTGAGGCCGATGATCTCGATGGCGATGAAGCCGCAGACGATGGAGGCGAGGCCCAGCCCGCCCAGGTAGGTCGGCCCCACCTGGTTCTCCCCGATGCGCCCGAGCCAGGAGGAGCGGAACGGGCGGACCCGCCGGGGCGAGCTGCCGCGCGGCAGGGGGATGCCCAGCTCGTCGGGGCCTTGCAGCTCGAAGGACGTGAACAGCGTGTGGTAGCGGGCCATGGCCGGCTCCTTCTGAGCGGATGAGGTCAGTTGAAGCCGCCGGCGCTCCAGATCGGGAGGTGCAGGTACCAGTCCCACCAGTAGGGCCAGCCGCGGGTCCAGATGGTGCCGGAGATCAGGATGCAGATGGCGCTCCACACCCCGGCGTTGATCGCGAGGAAGAAGCCCAGCCGGTGGATGCCCAGCTCGCCGATGGAGTAGGCGATGGTGTCGCGGAAATAGACGCTCTCATGCTCGGCCGACTTCACCCGCCCGCCCGGCGGCGGGTGGGCCGAGGACAGGATCTCCGCGCTGTGCAGCGCCAGCACGAAGGTGGTGGTGAAGAAGAACGTCACCGCCAGCATGTGCGCCGGGTTGTAGTG
>CAXTTB010000429.1:0-3765 GCA_964246905.1 uncultured Acetobacteraceae bacterium
CTTCCTCATCCGCGACGCGGGAGGGCACGAGCGGCGCCCCGTGGCCCAGCAGGTCGAACGCCCACAGCAGCAAAGCCAGCGCCAGCCCGTTCAGCGCGAAGCCGCGCCCGTCGAAGGGCCGCCGCTCGTGCCCTCCCGCGTCGCGGATGAGGAAGGACGCGAGCACGAGGCCAACCAGGCCGAGCGGGACGTTGAGGAAGAAGATCCAGCGCCACGACGCATAGGCGGCGATGAAGCCGCCGACCGGCGGCCCGAGCACGGGCGCCACCAGCGCCGGCCAGGTGAGCGTCGCGATGGCCCGCATCAGGTCCGGCTTGGCCGTGCCGCGCAGCACCACCAGCCGCCCCACCGGCACCATCAGCGCGCCGCCGCCCCCTTGCAGGATGCGCGCCGCCGTGAACTCCCACCGCCCCTGGCTCAGCCCGCACAGCACGGAGGCGCCCGTGAACAGCGCCATCGCCGCCATGAACACCCGGCGCGCGCCGAAGCGGTCGGCGGCCCAGCCGCTGGCCGGGATGAACACCGCAAGCGTCAGCAGGTAGGCGGTCATGCCGATGGCCAGCGCCGGCGGCGTCGTGCCGAAGGACTGCGCCATCTGCGGCAGCGCGGTCGCGATCACCGTGCCGTCCAGGTTCTCCATGAAGAACGCCCCGGCGACGAGCAAGGCGACAGGGGACAGCCGGCGGGACGGGGGCACGGTCACTCGGGAACCCTCAAGCGGAGCCGGAGCCTTACGATCCCTTGCAGCGTTGAAGAACCGGGCGCTGCCCTGGACCGCCTTGCCAGGCTTCCGGCGGTCTGCCTAACTCCCGGGTGTGCGGCAAGTATAAACGGGGGAAACCATGCTGATGCTTAAACGCCATCTCCGATGGCTGGCCGCGGCGCTGCTCCTGCTGGCCGCCGCGCTGCCGGCGGCGGCGCAGACCACGGCGGAGATCGTGAAGCGCGGCAAGGTCCGCATCGGCGTGCTGACCGGCTCGCCGCCGATGGGCATGGTGGACGGCACCGGCAACCCCATCGGCTACGACGTGGACATGGCGACCCTCATCGCCAAGTACATGGGCGTGCCCGTCGAGCTGACACCGCTCACGCCGCCGTCGCGCATCCCGGCGCTGCAGTCGGGCAAGGTGGATTTCCTGGTGGCGACGCTGGCGCCCACCCCGGCCCGGGCGCTGACCGTCGATTTCACCCAGCCCTACAACGCCTTCCAGATGGCGGTGATCGCCAGGAAGGGCCTGGCCGTGAAGGGCTTGGACGACCTGAAGGGCAAGACGATCGGGGTGAACCGCGGCTCCAGCCAGGAAAGCGCCTTGCAGCGCGTGGCGGTGCCGGGCCTCAAGATCACGCGGTTCGAGGATGACAGCACGGTGGTGCAGGCGCTGGTCGCCGGGCAGATCGAGACGGCGGCGGTGCCGGACACGGTGCAGGCGGACTACCTCAAGAACCGCCCGGACGCCGACCTCGAAGGCAAGTTCATCTTCTTCCAGCAGCCCAACAGCATCGCCGTGCGGAAAGGCTCGGACGAGCTGCTGCGCTGGCTCAACAACACGATCTACTTCGTGAAGGTCAGCGGCGAGCTGGACGAGATCTGCCGCAAGTGGACCGGCAACCCGCTTCCCACCCTGCCGACGTTCTGACGGCTGGGCGCGGCGGGTGCCCGCCTTCGATTTCGGCCCGGTCATCGCCCATGCGGACACCATCGCGGACGGGGTGTGGCTGACGCTCGCCCTGTCCGCGTCCGGCATCGTGCTCGGCCTCGGGCTTGGCATCCTGCTCGCCATGTCGCGCGGCCTGCTGCCGCGCCCGGTGCAGTGGGCGCTCGACGCCTACATCGAGGTGATCCGCAACACGCCGTTCCTGATCCAGCTCTTCATCATCTTCTTCGGCCTGCCGGTGCTCGGCCTGCGGCTCGACGCCATGCAGGCGGCGGTGCTCACCATCATGGTCAACCTCGGCGCCTACGCCGCCGAGATCATCCGGGCCGGGATCGACAACATCCACCCGTCGCAGATCGAGGCCGGGGCGTCGCTCGCCCTGACCCCTCTGCAGGTGTTCCGCCATGTCGTGCTGATGCCGGCGCTGGCCCGGGTGTGGCCGTCGCTCACCAGCCAGTTCGTGCTGACGCTGCTCAGCACCTCCATCTGCTCCTTCATCTCGGTGCAGGAGCTGTCGGGGTCGGCGGCGCAGGTCGAGAGCGACACGTTCCGCTCGTTTGAGACCTACATCGCCGTCACCGTCATCTACCTCCTGCTGTCCTTGGCTCTGCGGCTCGTGCTCCTGCTGCTGGGGGAGGCCCTGTTCCCGCGCGGCTCGGGCCTGCGCCGGCTGATGGGAGGGGCGCGGTGATCCATAGCCTCGGCGCGGACCAGGTGCTGTTCATCATCGGCTCCCTGCGCTGGACGGCGGCACTCGCCGCGCTGTCGCTCGTGATCGGCGGCGCGGCCGGGTTCGCCGTCGCCATCGCGCGGGTCAGCCTGCTGCGCGGCGTACGCTGGCTGGCGGCAGGGTACATCGGGGTGATCCAGGGCGTGCCGGCGCTGATGCTGCTGTTCCTCGCGTATTACGGCCTGTCGCTCGCCGGGCTGGAGCTGCCGCCGCTGGCCGCCGCCGCGGTCTCGCTCGCCTTCTACGTCAGCGGCTACCTCGCCGACATCTGGCGCGGCGCGATCCAGTCCGTGCCGTGGCAGCAGTGGGAGGCGTCGGGCAGCCTGGGCCTCACGCGGGCGCAGCAGTTCCGCTACGTCGTGCTGCCGCAGGCGGTGCGGATCGCGACGCCGCCCAGCGTGGGCTTCGCGGTGCAGGCGGTGAAGAACACCTCCATCGTGTCCATCGTCAACGTGGTGGAGGTGTCGCGCGCCGGGCAGCTCGTCAACAACACCACCTACGAGCCGTTCCGGGTGTACGGCCTCGTGGCGCTGCTCTATTTCGCGATCTGCTGGCCGATGTCGCTGCTCGCGGCCCGGCTGGAAAGGAGGCTCGATGTCCGCCGTCAGCGTTGAGGGCGTGGTCAAGCGTTACGGTGCGCTGGAGGTGCTCCGCGGCGTGTCGCTCACGGTGGAGGCCGGGCAGGTGGTCGCCATCATCGGGCGCAGCGGCTCGGGCAAGAGCACGCTGCTGCGCTGCCTGAACGGGTTGGAGGCGATCCAGGGCGGGCGCATCGCGGTCGCGGGCCACGTGCTCGACGGCACGGACCGGACGCTCCGCGCGCTGCGCCAGGACGTCGGCATCGTGTTCCAGTCCTATAACCTGTTCCCGCATTTGCGGGTGGGCGAGAACATCATGCTCGCCCCGCGCGTGGTGAAGCGTCTGCCGGCGGCGGAGGCGGCGGGCATCGCCCGGGCCGTGCTGGCGGAGGTCGGGCTGCCGGACAAGTGGGACAGCTACCCCGACAACCTGTCGGGCGGGCAGCAGCAGCGCGTGGCCATCGCCCGGTCGCTGGCGATGCAGCCCAAGGTGATGCTGTTCGACGAGGTGACGTCGGCGCTCGACCCGGAGCTGACGCTGGAGGTGCTGGCGACGCTGGAGCGGCTGGCGGGGGCCGGCATGACCATGCTGCTGGTGACGCACGAGATGGCGTTCGCGCGCCGCATCGCCGATTTGGTGGTGTTCATGCACCAGGGCACGGTCTGGGAGGCCGGGCCGCCGGGCGAGGTGTTCGGACGGCCGCAGACCCCGGAGCTGCGGCAGTTCATCGGGCCGGAGGGGCCGGCGGGGGGGGGGGGGGGGGGGGCGGGGGGGGGGGGGGGGGGGGGGGGGGGGGGGGGG
>CAXTTB010000430.1:0-3760 GCA_964246905.1 uncultured Acetobacteraceae bacterium
GCCGTCGCGGACAGGTGCGACGCCGCCATCGGCGCCGTGCCGAATGCCGGGCACGGGCCGGGCGGCACCGCGCTCCTTGCCGCCGGCAAGCACCTGCTGATGGAGCCGCCCTTCGCCACCGGGGGCGCCGCCTGCCGCGCCATGGCGGAGGCGGCCGGGCGGTCGGGCGCCGTGCTGCGGGCCATGCATCCGCGGCGCCACCTGCACGCAGCGCGGTGGACGGAGGCGGTGGTGCGCTCGGGGCAGCTCGGCGCGCTCCGCCGGGTCGAATGGCGGGAAGGCCAGGTGTTCGACCGCCCGGGCGTCGCCGACGCCGTGCTGTGGCCGGAGGAGGGCGGGGTGCTGACCAACCCCGGCGTCCATGCGCTCGACCTCCTGGCGTGGTGGTTCGGCGGCATCGAGCCGGTCCGCTACCGCGACGACAGCGCCGGCGGCGTGGAATCCGAGTGCGTCCTGGACTGCCGGCTCGACGGGGCGGAGGCGCGGATGGAGCTGAGCCGCGTGCGCGGCCTGCCGAACACCTGCGTGCTTGAGGGCGCCAAGGGCTTCCTGGAAGTGCGCCTGCACCGGAACGAGGTGGTCCGCTGCTCGGACAACGTGCGGACCGTGGTGTACCAGGGCCTCACCGCCGACACGCTGGCGCCGCAGGACCCCGTTGACCTGCATGAGGCCATGCTGAGGGACTTCCGCGCCGCCCTCGGCGGAGCCGGCGAGCGGAGGCGGGCGGACGACGACGAGTGCCGCGCGGCGGAGCTGGCCGAGCGGTGCTACGCCATGCGGGAGCCGCTTGCAGCACCTTGGGCGGCGGCGGCGCGGCCTGACGCCCCGGCTGTCGCGCCGGGAACCCGGGTGGTCGTCACCGGCGCCACCGGGTTCATCGGCGGACGCCTGGTGGAGCGCCTGGTCGAGCAGGGGGCGAAGGTCTGCTGCCTGGTCCGCAACCCGGCCTCCGCGATCCGCCTGGCGCGGCTGCCGGTCGAGTTCCGCCATGCGGAGCTGACCGACGCCGCCGCGGTCGATGACGCGCTCCGGGACGCCGGGCTGGTGTTCCATTGCGCCTATGACTGGGGGAACGCCGGGGCCAACCGCCGCGCCCTCGCCCACCTGATCGACGGCTGCATCGCCCACGGCGTCGGGCGCCTGGTGCACGTCAGCACCTTCTCCGTTTACGCCACCCCCGACAGCGGGGCGATGAACGAGGACACGCCGGACGGCGACCGCTCGGGGGAGTACGCGCGCACCAAGCTCGAACTCGAGGCGGACCTGCTGGACGCGGTGCGCGGGCACGGCCTGCGCGGCACGATCCTGCAGCCGACCATCGTGTACGGCCCGTTCTCCAAGCCTTGGACCATCGACCCGGCGGAACAGATGATGTTCGACACCGTCGTGCTGCCGGACCGCGGGGAAGGCTTGTGCAACGCCGTGTTCGTGGAGGACGTGGTGGACGCGATGCTGCTCGCCGCCACCCGCCCGGAGGCCGTGGGCGAACGCTTCATCGTGTCCGGCCCGGAACCCGTCACCTGGTCCGGGTTCTACGAGGCCTTCGCCCGGGCGGTGGGGGCGAAGGGGCCGGAGTACTGGCCGCGGGAGGCGATCATCAAGCGCAAGAGCGGGCTGCAGAACAAGCTCCGCGTGGCGGTCAACGACCCGAAGAAGGTCCTGCGCATCGCGCGGCGCGTGCCCGGCCTGCGCCAGGCCCTGGACCTGTCCTGGCGGGCGCTGCCCGGCGGGCTGCGCGCCAAGGTGGAGCGTCGCTACGACCCCAGGACGCGCCCGAAGGGGCAACTGCACGTGCCGAGCCTCGGCCACCTGAGTTTCCTGTCGGCGAAGGCGGTGGTGGACTCCGGCAAGGCGCGGCGGCTGATCGGCTACGCTCCGCGCGTCGATTTCCAGTCCGGGATGGCGCCGACGGCGCGCTACCTGGAGTGGGCCTACGGCCTCGCGGCGCCGGGCGGCGAGGCGGCGCCGTCCCGTCCGGCGATGGCCCACGAACCCACCTGAAACCGAGGACGGCCATGCCGCGTCAAGCGCGGACGGGCAAGGAGCACAGGAATGCATGTCGTTGACCTCCGCCGGGCCGACCGCGCGCTGGAGATCCGGGCCAACATCTGCCTGATCGGCAGCGGCCCGGCGGGCCTGACCATCGCCCGCGAGCTGCGGCACAGCGGCCTGTCGGTCCTGATCGTGGAGAGCGGCGGCCTGGGCGAGGAGGTGCCGAGCCTGAGCGAGATCGAGAACGTCGGCGCATGGCGCTCCATCGACCAGCAGCGGGTCAGGAACCGCATCTTCGGCGGCACCTCCCACACCTGGACGGGCCGCTGCGCCCCCTTGGACGCCATCGACTACGAGGCCCGGCCCTGGGTCCCGTCCTCCGGCTGGCCGATGGGGCCGGAGGAGATGGCGCCGTATGTCCGGCGGGCGGCCGGCCACCTGCGGATCGACCCGGACTTCACCGCGGAACACCCGCGCCCGCCGCCCGGGCCGCCCTTCGACGGCGACGTGCTGAAGGACATCTCCTTCCAGTACAGCGAGGACAACGTGCTCCGCAACGAGTTCACGCGGTTCGGCCCGCGCTTCCTGTCCGCCTCCGCGCCGAACGCCACCGTGCTGGCCCACGCCTCCGTGACCCATCTGACCACGGACGCCGCCGGGTCGCGGATCGAGGCGGTGGAGGTCGCCAACCGCGAGGGCAAGCGCGCGGTCGTGCGGGCGGACGCCGTGGTGCTCGCGGCCGGCGGGATCGAGAACGCCCGGCTGCTGCTCTGCTCGAACCGGATCGTGCCGGGCGGCGTCGGCAACGCGCATGACGTGGTGGGGCGGTACTTGATGGACCACCCACGCTGCAACCTCGGCGACTTCGACCTGACCCAGGCCCGCGTTGTCTGGGACCGGCTCGGCTACTATCGGGCGGCCGTCCGGCGCGGCACGCACCTGTTCATCGACGGGGTGGGCCTGAGCGACCCGGCGCAGCGGCGGGAGCGCCTGCTGAACTGCTCCGCCTGGCTCGACGACCACCTGGCGCCCGACGACCCGCTGGACGCCGCCAAGCGGCTGGTGACGCGGCGGAGCCGGGACTGGGCCGGGGATGTCCGGGCGGTGCTGTCGCAGCCCGGGCTGGTGGCCCGCGCGGTGCAGGACCGGCTGGTGCACCGCAAGGTGACGCTGCACAAGATGCAGCGCCTCGGCTTCCTGTGCATCGTCGAGCAGGCGCCGGACCCCGACAGCCGCATCTGCCTGGGCCGCCGCAAGGACGTGCTCGGGCTGCCGATGCCGTCCATCGACTGGCGGATCGGCGAGATGGAGCGCCTCACCGCCATCCGGCTGGGCCACGCCGTGGAGGCGGAGTTCAAGCGGGTGGGCCTGCCGCCGCCGCAGCTTGAGGACTGGGTCCGCCACCGCCGGCCCGACGAGGCGCCGTTCATCGACGTGGCCCACCCCATCGGGGCGACGCGCATGGCGGACGACCCGCGGCGGGGCGTGGTGGACCGCGACTGCGCGGTGCACGGCACGGAGGGCCTGTTCATCGCCGGCAGCTCCGTGTTCCCGACCGCCGGGCACGCCAACCCGACGCTGATGATCGTGGCCTTCGCCGTGCGCCTCGCGGACCACCTCAAGGCGCGCGCCGCCGCCTCCATGCCGGCGCGGACGGTGGAGCTGCAGACGGCCTGAGCTTTATGCCACCGGCTGAGTGCCTTGGCCCACAGATGACGGATGACGCTTCGCTTATCCATCCTACGAAACCGCGCCGCGTAGGACGGAT
>CAXTTB010000431.1:0-3757 GCA_964246905.1 uncultured Acetobacteraceae bacterium
GCGCACCACAGCACCTGACGATTCGGCTCGATCCCCTGGACCTCGGCCGCGTGCAGGTGCGGATCGAACGCTCGCCGGACGGCAGCGCCCGGGTGGACCTCAAGGTCGAGAAGCCGGACACGCTGCTCCTGCTGCTGCGCGACCAGCCGCAGCTCCACCGCGCGCTCGACCTCGCCGGGGTGCCGTCCACGGAGCGCACCCTGCAGTTCCACCTGGCGCCGCCGGACGGCCCGACGCCCAACGCCCCTGCGTCCGGCGGCATGGCGGCGCAGTCCAACGCCGACGGCGGTCACGGGCAGCAGCGTCCGGGACAGCCGCACTCCGGCCGCTTCGCCGCGCAAGGGACCGCGATTTTCTCCGACCAACCCACCTCCGGGCCGGCGGCGTTCCGCGGGGCTGGCATCGACATCACGGCTTGAAAGGACAACGCCCATGACCTCCACCTCCGCCTCGCTCCTCAACACGCCCGGCAGCGTCACGGCCCCGGCCACCGCCTCCGCAACGGCAGCCTCAGCGACGGGCAGCGCCAAAACGTCGCTGACCAACAACTACAACGACTTCCTGAAGCTGCTGATGACGCAGTTGAAGAACCAGGACCCCACCAGCCCGATGGACACCAACCAGTTCACCAGCCAACTGGTCCAGTACTCCAGCGTCGAGCAGCAGATCGCCACCAACACGAGCCTGACCCAGCTCATCCAGCTCACCCAGGGCGGCGAGGTGCTGCAAGCCTCCTCCTTGGTCGGCAAGCCCGTGACCGTGACCTCCGACCACATCGCCTTGCAGGGCGGCAAGGGCGCCGTGCAGTTCAGCACCACCTCCGCCGAGCCGGTCAGCATCGGCATCTACTCGGACACCGGCGCCAAGCTCCGCGACGCCACGCTCACCAGCCAGCCCGGCCAGAACGCCTGGTCCTGGGACGGCAAGGACAACGAAGGCAACACCGTGGCGGACGGCTCCTACCGCACGATCGTCCAGGGCCAGACGGGCGACACGGCCCAGGCCTTGCCGTTCACCGTCAGCGGCACGGCGACCGGCGTGCAGAAGTCCGGCAACACGCTGCAGGTCGCGCTCGGCGCCTTGAAGGTGGACATGTCGGCGGTGCAGTCGCTTGTGCCATAAATTGTCTTTCGCCTAGCCCGGCAATTTCTGCCGGGCTATTAACCTTTTCGGAAGGTGTCCGGGTGCATCCTGCATCCATGGCACTTTGGCAAAGGCGAGGCGGGCGGGTTCGATGACGGCGCTGCTGCAAAGTCTCCGTGCGCTCGGCGCGAAGAAGCTGGGGGCGATGGCGGCGGTGGCGCTGGTCTCGCTCGGCCTGCTGGGATTCCTCATGGTCCGCGGCGGCGAAGGCCCGATGGCGCTGCTGTACGCGGACCTTGAGCTGCGGGAAGCCGGGCAGGTCGTCGATCAGTTGGACCGCGCCCGCATCCCGCACCAGGTCGAGGCCGGCGGCACCCGCGTCCTCGTGCCGCCGGACCAGGTGGCGCGCGCCCGGATGCTGCTGGCCAAGGAGGGCCTGCCGTCCGGCGGCTCCATCGGCTACGAGATCTTCGACCGCAGCGACAACCTGACGGCCAGCGGCTTCCAGCAGGGCATCAACCAGACCCGGGCGCTGGAAGGCGAGCTGTCCCGCACCATCCGGATGCTGCAGGGCATCAAG
The DNA here is from genome assembly GCA_964246905.1 of uncultured Acetobacteraceae bacterium. Lineage (GTDB taxonomy): Bacteria > Pseudomonadota > Alphaproteobacteria > Acetobacterales > Acetobacteraceae > CAHJXG01. Next base: position 1,664 of record CAXTTB010000431.1, read on the forward strand.
GCGGCCCGGGTGCACCTGGTCATGCCGAAGCGCGAGCCGTTCGCCCGGGACCGCCAGGACGCGCAGGCGAGCGTGGTGCTGACCATGGCCGGCGCCGCGCGGCTGGACCGGGAAGGCACGCAGGCCGTGCTGAACGTGGTCGCCGCCGCCGTGCCGGGCCTGCGCGCGCAGAACATCGCCATCGTGGACAGCCGCGGCAACCTGCTGGCCCGCGCCGGGCAGCCGACCGACGCCGTGAGCGCCGCGCAGTCCTCCGAGGAGATGAAGCGCGCGACCGAGCAGCGCCTGTCCCACGCCGTCGAGGAGATGCTGGAGCGTACGCTGGGTCCTGGCCGCGTCCGGGCGGAGGCGGCCATCGACCTCGACTTCGACCAAGTGCGGGAAACCCAGGAACGCTTCGACCCCGACGGCCAGGTGGTGCGGAGCCAGCAGAGCACGACCGGCAACAACCGGACGACGGAGGCCCCGGCGAACGTGTCGGTGCAGAACAACCTGCCGAACGCCGACGCCGCCGCCAACCCGGCGGGGTCGCAGGAGCAGAAGCAGGAAGAGACCACCAACTACGAGATCAGCAAGACCGTCCGCACCCTGGTGCGCGAGCAGCCGCAGTTGAAGCGGATCAGCCTCGCGGTGATGGTGGACGGCACGGCGGTGCGCGGCCCCGACGGCGTGCTCGCCTACGCCGAGCGCACGCCCGAGGAGCTGGCGCGGATCGCCACCCTGGTGCGCGGCGCCATCGGCTTCAACGAGCAGCGCGGCGACCGGGTGGACGTCGTGAACATGCGCTTCGTCGCCGAGGCGGACGCGCCGGAAGCCGCCGTGCCCGGCAGTTGGATGCGCCTGGAACGGTCCGAGGTCCTGCGCCTGGCGGAAACCGGCGTCCTGGCCATCGCGGCGCTGCTGGTCCTGCTGTTCGTGCTGCGTCCCATGGTGCTGCGGCTGACCATGGTGCCGCAGCCGGCCCTGGCGGCGGCGCTTGCCGGCCCGGGCGACCCGGATGGCCCGGTGGCGCTGGGCGCGCCGGGTCAGGAGGACATGGTGCAGATCGCCAACGTCGAGGGCGCGATGCGCGTCGCCCCGATCCGCCGCGTGTCGGAACTGGTGGACAGCCACCCGGAGGAAAGCCTGGCGATGCTGCGCAACTGGATCACCCCGGAGGACAGCTAGATGGCGTCGATCACTGCGCTCGGGAGCGTCAGCGGGCGGCAGAAGGCCGCGATCCTGATGCTGGCCCTGGGCGAGGAGCAGAGCAGCAAGCTGCTGGGCGCCATGCACCCGGACGAGATCAAGGACATCTCCTCCGCCATGGCGCAGCTCGGGAGCGTGCAGGCCAGCGTGGTCGAGGAGCTGTGCATCGAGTTCTCCAAGAGCCTCGGCCAGCAGGGCGACCTGATCGGCAGCCTGGCGAGCACGGAGCGCCTGCTGCACCGCGCCCTGCCGCCGAGCCGCGCCGCGCAGATCATGGAGGAGATCCGCGGGCCGGCCGGGCGGACCATGTGGGACAAGCTGGGCAACGTCAAGGAAGAGGTGCTGGCCAACTATCTCAAGAACGAATACCCGCAGACCGTCGCCGTCGTGCTGTCCAAGGTGAAGCCCGACCATGCCGGGCGCGTGCTGACCTTGCTGCCGGACAGCTTCGCCATCGAGGTCGTCTTGCGGATGCTGCGGATGGAGAGCGTGCAGCGGGACGTGCTGGACGGCGTCGAGCAGACGCTGCGGCTGGAGTTCATGTCGAACCTGGCCAGCGCCAGCCAGCGCGACAGCCACGCGATGATGGCCGACATCTTCAACAGCCTGGACCGCCAAAGCGAGGGCCGCTTCGTCGCCGCCCTGGAAGAGCGCAACAAGGAGGCCGCGGACCGGATCAAGGCGCTGATGTTCACCTTCGACGACCTCCAGCGCCTGACCGGGCCCAACATGCAGCTCCTGCTGCGCTCGGTCGAGAAGGACAAGCTGCCGGTGGCGCTGAAGGGCGCGTCCGACAAGCTGCGCGAGCTGTTCTTCAGCAACCTGTCGGAGCGCGCCGGCAAGATGCTGCGCGAGGACATGGAGGCGCTGGGGCCGGTGAAGCTGCGCGACGTCGATGACGCGCAG
>CAXTTB010000432.1:0-3741 GCA_964246905.1 uncultured Acetobacteraceae bacterium
CCCCTGCCGTGGCCGCGGCCGCGGCAGAAGGGGTCGCCGGCATAGACCCGGCCTTGCCGCTCTGGGGCCTGGCGCAGGGGGCGTTCTACGGCCTGAGCCTCGGCTCCGTGCTGCTGCTGGCCGCCGCGGGGCTTGCCATCACCTTCGGCGTGATGGGCGTCATCAACATGGCGCATGGCGAGATGGTGATGATCGGCGCCTACGTGACGTTCGCGGTGCAGGAGGCGGTGCGCGCCCATGCGCCGGGCCTGTTCGGCGCCAGCCTGTTCATCGCAATTCCGCTGGCCTTCCTGGTGTCGGGCGGCTTGGGCGTGCTGATCGAGCGCGGCCTGATCCGCTTCCTGTATGGCCGTCCGCTGGAGACGCTGCTCGCCACCTTCGGCCTGTCGCTCGTCTTGCAGCAGGCAATTCGGTCGGTGTTCGGGCCGTCGAACCGGGAGGTGGGCACGCCGGCCTGGATGAGCGGCGCCGGGCGGATCGGGCAGGTGACGCTGACCTACAACCGGGTGGCGATCATCGTGTTCGCGCTCGCCGTGCTGCTCGGGCTGATGGCGGTGCTGCGCTTCACGCCGCTGGGCCTGCGGATGCGCGCGGTGACGCAGAACCGGCGCATGGCCGCCGCCATGGGCATCCGCACGGGGGGCATCGACGCGCTGACCTTCGGCCTCGGCTCCGGCGTCGCGGGGATGGCTGGGGTGGCGCTGAGCCAGATCGACAACGTCAGCCCCAACCTCGGCCAGGGCTACATCATCGACAGCTTCATGGTGGTGGTGTTCGGCGGCGTCGGCAACCTGTGGGGCACGGCGCTGGGGGCGCTGACCTTGGGCGTCGTCAACAAGTTCCTGGAGCCGGTGGCAGGTGCCGTCTTGGGCAAGATCGTGGTGCTGGTGCTGCTGATCCTGTTCATCCAGCGCCGCCCGCGCGGCATGTTCCCGTTGAAGGGCCGGGCGGTGGAGACGTGAGCCGGGTGGCCACGCCCGCGACGCTGCTGCTGGTGCTGGGCGGGGCGCTGCTGCTGGCGGGGCTGAACCTGGGCACGGCGCCGGGCCATGCGCTGCATGTGCCGACCTACGTCGTTTCGCTGGTCGGCAAGTACTTGTGCTTCGCCATCCTGGCGCTGGCGGTCGATCTGGTTTGGGGTTTTGCGGGTATCCTGAGCCTTGGGCACGCCGCGTTCTTCGCGCTGGGCGGCTACGCGATGGGCATGTACCTCATGCTGCAGATCGCCGGGCGCGGGCAGTACGGCGCGGCGCTGCCGGACTTCATGGTGTTCCTGAACTGGCACTCGCTGCCTTGGTACTGGTATGGATTCGGGCAGTTCCCGTTCGCGGTGCTGATGGCGATGCTGGCGCCGGGGCTGCTGGCGCTGGTGTTCGGCTGGCTCGCCTTCCGCAGTCGGGTGACGGGGGTGTACCTGTCCATCATCACCCAGGCGCTGACCTACGCGCTGATGCTGGCGTTCTTCCGCAACGACATGGGGTTCGGCGGCAACAACGGGCTGACCGACTTCAAGGAGATCCTGGGGGCGCCGCTTTCCTCCGACGCCACCCGCTCCGGGCTGCTGCTCGCCACGGCGGCGCTGCTGTGCGGCCTGTACCTGCTCGCCCGCTGGCTCACCAGGTCGCGTTTCGGCAAGGTGCTGATCGCGGTGCGCGACACGGAGAGCCGCACCCGGTTCCTCGGCTACCGGCCCGAGAGCTACAAGCTCGTTGTCTGGACCCTGTCCGCGGTGATGGCCGGGCTGGGCGGCGCGCTGTACGTGCCGCAGGTCGGCATCATCAACCCCGGCGAGTTCGCGCCCGCCGGCTCCATCGAGGCGGTGATCTGGGTGGCCGTCGGCGGGCGCGGCACGCTGCACGGGGCGATCCTGGGCGCCGTGCTGGTCAACCTCGCCAAGACGTACTTCACCGGGCAGTTGCCGGAGCTGTGGCTGTTCGCGCTGGGCGGGCTGTTCATCGCCGTCACCCTGTTCCTGCCGCGCGGGCTGATGGGCCTGATGCCCCGCTCCCGCGTGCCGAAGCCGCCCGTCGTGTCCGAGGAAAGCGCCGTGCCTGGGGAGGCCGCGCCGTGACCGCCGTGGGGGCGGCGTCCGACACCCTGCTGTACCTCGACGGGGTGAGCGTCAGCTTCGACGGGTTCCGGGCGCTGAACAACCTGTCGCTCGTGCTGGCGCTCGGCGAGATGCGGGCGGTGATCGGGCCGAACGGCGCGGGCAAGACGACGATGATGGACGTGATCACCGGCAAGACCCGGCCCGACGCCGGGCGCGTGGTCTATGCCGCCGACACCGACCTGACCCGGCTCGACGAGCCTGCCATCGCCAGCCTCGGCATCGGGCGCAAGTTCCAGAAGCCGACGGTGTTCGAGCCGCACACGGTCTGGGACAACCTGCTGCTGGCGCTCTCGGGCGACCGCCGGCCCTGGTTCGCGCTGGGGGCGCGGCAGACGCCGGAGGAACGGGCGCGCATCGAGGGCATCCTGGACACCACGCGGCTGCGCGAGCATCGCGGGCGCCGGGCGGGGGACCTCAGCCACGGGCAGAAGCAGTGGCTGGAGATCGGCATGCTGCTGGCGCAGGACCCGCGCCTGCTGCTGGTCGATGAGCCGGTGGCCGGGATGACGGATGCCGAGACGGAGCAGACGGCGGAGCTGCTGCGCGAGATCAACCGGACCCGCAGCGTCGTGGTGGTGGAGCACGACATGGCCTTCGTCCGGGCGCTCGGCGTCAAGGTGACGGTGCTGCACGAGGGGTCGGTGCTGAGCGAGGGGACCATCGACCACGTGAGCGAGGATCCGCGGGTGGTCGAGGTTTATCTTGGGCGTTGAAGCTGGGGGCGTTGAAGCGGGGGGCGTTGAAGCGGGGGCCGCCGAGTTGGCCGTCGAGGGCGTGGACCTGCATTACGGGGCGGCCATCGCGCTGCGCCGCGTGTCCATCGGCGTGCAGGCGGGGGCGGTCACGTGCCTTCTGGGCCGCAACGGCGTCGGCAAGACCAGCCTGCTGCGCGCCATCACCGGGGCGCACCCGGTGACGCGCGGGCGCATCCTGTGGGAGGGCGCCGACATCACGCGGCTGCCGACCTATGCCCGGGCGCAGCGCGGCATCGCCTGGGTGCCGCAGGGGCGTGACATCTTCCCGCTGCTTACGGTTCGGGAGAACCTGGAGACCGGGTTCGCCGTGCTGCCGCGGGCGCAGCGCCGGGTGGATGAGGAGATCTTCGAGCTGTTCCCGATCCTCCGCACCATGCTGCGCCGCCGGGGCGGCGATTTGTCGGGCGGGCAGCAGCAGCAGCTCGCCATCGCCCGCGCCTTGGTGATGCGGCCCCGGCTGCTGGTGCTGGACGAGCCGACGGAAGGCATCCAGCCGAGCATCATCAAGGACATCGGCCGGGTGATCGCGCTGCTGCGCGGCCGGGGCGGCATGGCGATCCTGCTGGTCGAGCAGTACTACGACTTCGCGCGGGAGCTGGCGGACACGCTGGCGGTGATGGACCGCGGCGGCATCGTGCTGAGCGGGGCGCCGGGCACGCTGGACGAGGCGGAGGTGCGGCGGCGGCTTTCGGTGTGAGCGTGGCGCTCTTTCCAGCAGCGGCGTAGAGCGGATAAGCGGCAGCGCCATCCGCCACAGGACGGCGCTGGCCCATGGCGGGAGGCGCTGACGCTTTCCTGCCCTACAAGGACAAAATGCCTTAATCTTACTGTGTCATAAACTCAGCCTGCGGGCTGATCTTTTGGCAGCATGGG
>CAXTTB010000433.1:0-3740 GCA_964246905.1 uncultured Acetobacteraceae bacterium
CCAGCAGGCGGCCCTGGCGGCGGCGGCCCTGGCGGCGGCGGGCCTGGGGTGAAGGGCCGCCTGCTGGACCTCGGCTTCCGCCTGGTGGCGCAGTCGGCCGCGGACGGGGCGCGGCCCTTGGTGTATGCCGCCGCCTCGCCCGATGCGCAGGCGGGCGGCTATTACGGCCCGGCTGGCCTCGGCGAGATCAGGGGGCCGCCCGGCTCGGCGCGCGTCATGCCGCAGGCGCAGGACGCCGCAGCGGCGGCGCGGCTATGGGCCGTATCGGAGACGCTGACGGGCGTTGAGTTTCCAAGATAGGGCTTGCTCGCCGGCCACGTGGAAGCGGCCGGGCCTCCGGCGGGGAGGGGGCGCCGTGCCGGGCGCGTCCGCCCGCGAGTAGCGTTCGACGATGTAGAGCGGGCGCTGCTTGGTCTCGTTGAACACGCGCCCGAGGTACTCGCCGATCACGCCCAACGCCATGAGCTGCATCCCGCCCAGGAACAGGATGAAGGTCAGGAGGCTCGGATAACCCGCGACCTCGTTGCCGAACAGCAGCGCCCGCCCGGCCACGACCGCGCCGTACACCAGCGCCAGAACGGCGATGCCCATGCCCGCGTAGGTCGAGATACGCAGCGGCACCACGGTGAAGCTCGTCACCCCTTCGAGCGCGAGGTTCCACAGGCGCCAGTAGCTCCATTTGGTGTGGCCGGCATGGCGCGGGGCGCGGTCGTACGGCACGGCCTTGCTGGGGAAGCCGACCCAGGCGAACAGGCCCTTCATGAACCGCTGCTGCTCGCGCAGCGAGACCACCGCCTCTACCACGCGCCGGCTGATCAGCCGGAAGTCCCCGGTGTCGCGCGGCATCGGCACATGGCCGACCCGCTCCATCACCCGATAGAAGGCCTTGGCGGTCGCTTTCTTGATCCAGGTCTCGCCGTCCCGCGCCCGGCGCTGGGCATAGACCACGTCGTAGCCGCGCCGCCACTCCGCCGCCAGCGCCTCGATCAGCTCCGGCGGGTCCTGCAGGTCGGCGTCGATCACCACCACTGCGTCGCCCGCGGCGTGGTCGAGGCCGGCGGTCATCGCGATCTCCTTGCCGAAGTTGCGCGCCAGGTTGAGCACGCCGACGCCCGGGCCGGCCTCGTGCAGGCGGCGCAGCACCGACAGGCTGGCGTCCGTGCTGCCGTCGTTCACGTAGATCACCTCCCACCGGCCCAGACGACGCATCGCGGCGGACAGGCGGCGGTGGAACTCCGGCAGCCCCTCGGCCTCGTTGAACACCGGCACCACGACGGAGAACACGGGACGGGAAAGCATGGGGCTGGCCCCTTCGGCTGAATCCGGGGTCACGGCGCCAGCGCCAGCACGGCCGGGCTGTCTCGGGAGCAGAGCAGCAGCTCCCCCGAGCGGCGGCACAGCCGGTCGCCGCCGGGCACCAGCAGCCGGGCGTCCGCCCCGGCGGGCGGCAGGATCACCCGCAGCTCATGCGGGCGCCAGGGCTGGCCCAGCACCGCGGCGGCGTCGCAGGACAGGCCCGGCTGGGAGCGCGCCAGGTACATCGTGTTGACCTCCGGCACCGTGTTGGACGCCAGCAGCAGGAGCTGCATGAACCGGGCGTCGCCGCCGTCCACGCCGCACTCGAAGGTGGGCCACAGCGTCACGCGGCCGTGTGCGGCGATGATGGGCGACAGCGTGGGGACGTCGATCGCCCATCGCTGCGGGAACAGCCAATATTGGATGTAGATCCGGTTCTGCCGCATGTCCGCCGCCTGCAGCGCCACCGCCGCCAGCAGCACCGGCGCCGCCACGCGCGTCGGTAGGCCCCGCGCCACGGCCGCCACCGCGCCCACCAGCAGCACGTAGGCCACCGGCCAGAAGAACCGCCCCGTCACCCGGAACTGCTGCACGAGGGCCGGGACATGCTCGATGTGCAGCAGACGGTAGGGGCCGAGGTAGGCGGTGCCGCTGGCCGCGAACAGCGTCAAGCCGGCCAGCACCAGCAGCAGCCCGCGGTGCCGGCGCCAACGGATGCCGCCCCGCCCCAGGGCCACCAGCGCGCCCGCGACTGCGAGCAGCGCCAGAAGCCCGGCGCCGAGATACTGGTATCCCTCGCCGACCTGCCCGCCCGTCGCGTCGAACGTCATGTCGGGGAACAGCGACGCCCGGCTGGGCGCCAGCGGCGCCAGCAGGTTCATGGAGAACACGCCGTAGCCCAACGGCGTCGCCGTGCCGCCGAACCCCAGCACGGCCGCCGCGGCGCCCGTGCCCGCCAGGCCCAAAACCAGCCAGGCCGCGGCGGGCTGCCAGCGCCGCCCGGCCAGCAGCAGGCTGAGCGGCCCGGCCAGCAGCACCGCCGCGACCATCGCCATCAGGTACGGATGCACCAGCAGGCTGGCCAGCAGCAGCGGCACGCAGGCCCACCAGCCCCGGCCCGTCCGGACCAGACGCAGATAAAGGCCGATGGCCAGCAAAATCAGCGCATGGGTGCACAGCGCCGTGTGCCCGAACCGGACCAGCAGCGTGGGCAGCAGGGACAGCGCCGCCACCGCGAGCGTGCCGGGCCAGCCCTGCACCCCGGCGCCGCGCAGCGCATAGACCGCTGCCGCCGGCTGCAGCAGCCAGACCAGGGCAACCCAGCTTTCCTGCACGTAGAACCCCGGCGGCAGCCAGGCCCGGAACAACTTCAGCGGCAGCAGCACCAGCGGCAGGCTGTCCGCCAGCCCGACGTTCGCCCCGGCCAGCGCGCCCACGTCCAGCGGCGGCCAGCCCCAGGGTGCTGCGAGGAAATACCGCTGCGCGACCATGCCCTGCGCCCGGTCGCCCCATTGGGCGACGCCGCGGAAGTCCGCCGGGAACAACGCCGCCATCGGGAACAGCGGGACGACGAACGATGCGCCGATGGCCAATGCCGCGGCATAGGCCAGCAAGGGTGTCGGCTTCATCGGCCTGCACTAGACAATTCCGGCCGTCAGAACAACCAACCGACGCGATGCGGATTGACGCGCAGCACACGCGCCTGTCACGCCAGCGGCGGAATGGGCCTCACGCCGCCGGGTGCGCCGTCGCCTTCGCCTCGATGCTGTCCCAGATCGCCGCCGCCAGGTCCGTGCCGTCGAACCTGGCAATCTCCTGCAGGCCGGTCGGCGAGGTCACGTTGATCTCCGTCAGGTAGTCGCCGATCACGTCGATGCCGACGAAGATCAAGCCGTGGTCGCGCAGGTACGGGCCGATGCGCCGGCAGATCTCCTGCTCGCGCTCCGTCAGCGTGGACGCCTCGGGCCGTCCGCCGACGTGCATGTTGGAGCGCGCCTCGCCCTCCGCCGGCACCCGGTTCACCGCGCCCATAGGAACGCCGTCCACCAGGATGATCCGCTTGTCGCCCCGGCGCACCGCCGGCTCGTAACGCTGCACCATCAGCGGCTCCCGCGACCGGGCCGAGTGCATCTCCAGCAGGGAGGCCAGGTTCTCGTCGTCCGGCTTGATGCGGAACACGCCCACGCCGCCGTTGCCGAACAGCGGCTTGACGATGATGTCCTGGTATTGCGCCCGGAAATCGCGGATCGCCTCCGGGTCCCAGGTGATGAGCGTGGGCGGCATCAGGTCCGGGAAGTGGGTGACGAGCAGCTTCTCCGGGCTGTCCCGCACCCATTTCGGGTCGTTCACCACGAGCGTCTTCGGGTGGATGTGCTCCAGCATGTGGGTGGCGGTGATGTAGGCCATGTCGAACGGCGGGTCCTGGCGCATCAGCACGACGTCCA
>CAXTTB010000434.1:0-3731 GCA_964246905.1 uncultured Acetobacteraceae bacterium
TGCCCGGCGCCAGCCTGCACGTCGTGGAGGACGCCGGGCACCTGCTGCCCATGGAGCAGCCGGACGCCGCGACGCGCCTGATGCGCGGTTGGCTCGATGCCGCAGTCCCCCCAAGGAGGCCACACTAGCCATGGACCGAACCCCGGCTGACCCAACCTTGGCCAACGCGCTGGCCATCGAGGACTACGCCCTCATCGGCGACTGCACCACCGCTGCCCTGGTCGGGCGCAACGGCAGCATCGACTGGCTGTGCTGGCCGCGCTTCGACAGCGCCGCCTGCCTCGCCGCCCTGCTCGGCAACGAGGAGCACGGGCGTTTCCTGCTGGCGCCGACGGTGCAGGACGGGCCGGCCACCCGGCGTTACCGCGACGGCACCCTCGTGCTGGAGACCCTGTTCGACACCCCGGACGGCCAGGTCGCCGTCATCGACTTCATGGTGCCGGAAAGCCCGAACAGTTGCATCGTCCGCATCGTCGAGGGCCGGCGCGGCACCGTGCCGATGCGGATGGAGCTGTCGCTGCGCTTCGACTACGGCGCCTCCGTCCCCTGGGTCACCAGGCGGCGGGGCGGCAACGGCATCGTGGCGATCGCCGGGCCGGAGATGGTGGTGCTGCGCACGGACGTGGAGCTGCACGGGGAGGCGATGCAGACCATGGCCGAGTTCACGGTCATGGAGGGCCACACCGTCAACTTCGTGCTGACCCACAGCGCGTCGCACCTGCCGAGGCCGCTCAGCATCGACGCCGACGATGCGCTGTACCGCACGGAGCAGTTCTGGGGCGCGTGGTCGGACCGCATGTCGTACGACGGCCCCTGGGCGGCGGCGGTGAAGCGTTCGCTGCTCACGCTGAAGTGCCTGACCTACGCGCCCACCGGCGGCATCGTCGCCGCGCCCACCACGTCCCTGCCGGAGGCGCTGCAAGGCCCGCGCAACTGGGACTACCGCTTCTGCTGGCTGCGCGACGCCACCATCACCCTGTTCGCCTTCATGTCCACCGGCTACTACGACGAGGCCGCCGCCTGGGCCGAATGGCTGCACCGCAGCATCGCCGGCAGCCCCGACCAGGTGCAGATCATGTACGGCATCGCCGGCGAGCGGCGGCTGGAGGAGACGACGGTCGATGCCCTGCCGGGCTACCAGGGCGCCGCCCCGGTGCGCCTCGGCAACGCCGCCGCGACCCAGGTGCAGCTCGACGTGTTCGGCGAGGTGATGGACGCCCTGCACCAGGCCCGCGGCGCCAAGCTGCTGACCAACAGCGACACCTGGTCGCTGCAGCGCGCCCTGCTGAACCACCTCGGCACCATCTGGCAGCACCCGGACGAGGGCTTGTGGGAGACCCGCGGCGGGCGGCGCCACTTCACCTTCAGCAAGGTCATGGCCTGGGTCGCCTTCGACCGCGGCATCAAGGACGCGGAGACCTTCGGCCTGGAGGCGCCGCTCGACAGATGGCGCGACACCCGCGACGCCATCCACGCCCTGGTGTGCCGCGACGGCTACAGCGACAAGCTCGGCAGCTTCGTGCAGAGCTTCGGGTCCGACGCGCTCGACGCCAGCCTGCTGCTGATGCCGATGACGGGCTTCCTGCCGCACGACGACCCGCGCATCCGCGGCACCGTCGCGGCCATCGAGCGCGACCTCCTGGTGGACGGCTTCGTGCTGCGCTACCGCACGGAGGACGGCAAGGACGGGCTGCCGGCCGGGGAGGGCGCCTTCCTCGCCTGCAGCTTCTGGCTGGCGTCCGCCATGCACCTGCAGGGCCGCCCGGCGGAGGCGCGCGCCCTGTTCGAGCGCCTGCTCGCGCTGTGCAACGACGTGGGCCTGCTGAGCGAGGAGTACGACCCCAAGGCCGCCCGGTTCACCGGCAACTTCCCCCAGGCGTTCAGCCACGTCGCGCTCATCACCACGGCGCTCACCCTGTCCGGGGAGGCCATCGACCGCGCGGAGCCGGTGGAGCCTATTCGGCAGGCAGCGGACTGATGGCGGCCCGCCGCCTCCGCCGCCGCGTCGCCAGCCGTTCCAGCGCCAGGTAGATCACCGGCGTCGTGTAGAGCGTGAGCGCCTGCGACACGACCAGCCCGCCGCAGATCGCGATGCCGAGCGGGCGGCGGAACTCCGCCCCGGTGCCGGCGGCCAAGGCCAGCGGCACCGCGCCCAGCAGCGCCGCGAGCGTCGTCATGGTGATCGGGCGGAACCGCTCCCGGCAGGCCTCCAGGATCGCCGTGTGCGGGGCCATGCCGTGCTCCCGCTCCGCCTCGAGCGCGAAGTCCACCAGCATGATCGCGTTCTTCTTGACGATGCCCATGAGCAGCACGATGCCGATGATGGACAGCACGTTCAGCTCGCCCCCGGTCGCCAGCACGGCGAGCAGGGCGCCCAGCCCGGCCGAGGGCAGGGTCGAGATGATGGTGATGGGGTGAATCCAGCTCTCGTACAGCACGCCGAGCACGATGTAGATGGAGACGAACGCCGCGCCGATCAGGAAGGGCTGGCTGGCCAGCGACTGCTGCAGGAACTTGGCGTTGCCGGCGAACTCGGTCCGCACGCCCTCCGGCATCCGCAGGTTGCGGGCGGCCTCCGTCACCAGCGCGATGGCGTCGCTCTGCGAGGTGCCGGGCAGCAGGTTGAAGCTGATGCTGGCGGCGGGGAACTGCGCCTGGTGCCGCACCGCGAGCGGCGCCGTCGCGAGGTCCGTGCGGACCACGCTGCTGATCGGCACCTGCTGCCCGCCCGTGCCGGGCACGTACAGGTGGTCCAGCAGCGCCGGGTCGGTCTGCAGGCCCGGCAGCGTCTCCAGCACCACGCGGTACTGGTTGCGCTGCGTGTAGATCACCGAGATCTGGCGCTGCGAGTAGGCGTTGCTCAGCGCCGCATCGACCGCGCTCACCGCGACGCCGAGGCGGGACGCCGCCTGCCGGTCGATGGTGACGTTGGCCTGGGGACCCGGGCGGTCCTGGTCGCTCGTCACGTCCTCGATCCCGTGCACGCCGCGCAGCGCCTCCTGCAGCCGGAGCGTCCAGACCCGCAGCTCGTCGAGGTCCTGGTCGAGCAGCACGAACTGGAAGCCGGTGCCGCCCGACCGCCCGCCGCCGCGCAGGTCCTGCGCCGACCACAAATTGGTCTGGATGCCCGACATCTGCATCAGCTTGGGCCGCAGCCGCGTGATGACCTGCTCGCTGCTGACCTTGCGCTCGGCCAGCGGCTTCAAGGAGATGGTGAGGCCGCCGCGGTTGATGCTGGCCCAGCCGTTGGTGATGCCGATGGTGCTGCCGACATTGTCCACCGCCGGGTCGGACAGCAGCGCGTCCACCACGAGCTTCTGCCGGTCGGCCATGGCGTCGAAGCTGATGTCGGGGCTGGCGATGGTCTGGCCCATCAGCAGCCCGGTGTCCTGGATCGGCAGGAAGCCCTTCGGCACGTACCCGTACAGCTTCACCGTGCCGACCACGACCGCGAGCGTCACCAGCAGCATCAGCCGCCGCCAGCGCAGCGCCCAGTCCAGGCTGCGGAGGTAGGCGCGCTGCACCCGGTCGAACCCGCGGTCCACGGCCCGGTCGATCCAGCCCCACAGGCCCCGCGGCGGCGCAGGCGGCCCCATGAACCGCCCGCACATCATGGGGGTGAGCGTGAGCGACACCACGGCCGACAGCCCGATGGCGACGGTCAGCACCATGGCGAACTCGTGGAACAGCTTGCCCAGCAGGCCGCCCATGAACAGGATCGGGATGAACAC
>CAXTTB010000435.1:0-3731 GCA_964246905.1 uncultured Acetobacteraceae bacterium
CTCCCAGCCCGCCCTCGGCGCGGCCATGAGGCAGGCCGTCCGGGTGTTCCGTGTCGCGGCAGCCATGGCGGCGCTGGGCGTCGCCGGGCCGGCCCGGGCGGAGGATGACGCCTGCGCCGCGGTGCTGGCCGCGGCCCGGTCGATCGGGACGGCGCCGCAGTACCGCTCCGTCATGGTGGCGACCACGCCGACGCGGCGGCGTCCGTATGAGACGGAGCAGATCGTCGTCGGCGACCTGATCTACGCGACCTCGCCCGGCGCCGGGCGCTGGATGAAGCTGCCGATGACGGCGTCCGACCGGGAGGCGCTGGCGGCCGGCCTGGTCCGCTACCCGCCGCACAGTTGCGAAGCCGTGGACCCGTCCGGGGCGGATGCGCCCAAGACGGATGCGCCCAAGACGGATGCGCCCAAGACGGGTGCGCTTCTGCGCGTGTTCAGCTACAAGCAGGACGTGTCGGGGCCGGGCAGCGCCAGCAGCCGGATTTGGGTCGGCCGGGAGGACGGGCGGCCCCGCCGCCTGGAGAGCCAGGAGGGCACGACGCGGGTGGTCCTCACCCTGGACTACGAGGGCGTGACGCCGCCCGACCTGCACGAGCCTGCGCCGCCCTCATCGCGCCCATGACGAGAATACGGGTGGCGTTCGCGCGGGGCTGGCATTACGCTGACATTTGAACCGAGGTTGATTGCAAAGCTTGCCGCCGTGACTGGGGCGCCAACGTTCCGAAAGCAAGCCGCCTGGCCCCGACGGCTTCGCTTCCCCCCGGCGGCCATGATGCCCGTATCCGGACTACTCGGAGGACACTCGACATGATCAAGGTCAAGATTAACGGCGAGGAGCGGAGCTGGGACGGCGACCCGTCCCTGCCGCTGCTGTGGTTCCTGCGCGACGAGCTGGGCCTGACCGGCACCAAGTTCGGCTGCGGCCAGGCGCTGTGCGGCGCGTGCACCGTGCACGTCGCGGGCGGGGCGGCGCGGTCCTGCATCACCGCGATCTCCGACGTGGACGGGCAGGAGGTCGTGACCATCGAGGGCCTGCACCCCCAGGGCGACCATCCCGTGCAGAAGGCGTGGCGCGAGCTGAACGTGCCGCAGTGCGGCTTCTGCCAGGCCGGGCAGATCATGCAGGCGGCGGCGCTGCTGGCGGAGACCAAGAACCCGTCCGACGACGAGATCCGCGGCGGCATGTCCGGCAACATCTGCCGCTGCGGCTGCTACCAGCGCATCGAGGCGGCCGTGCGCGTCGCCGCAACGGGGACCTGAGCCATGACCTACTTCCAGGACTTGAGCAAGCAGGCTTCAAGCGAGATGGCGCTTGGCCCGGTGGAGAACGTGAGCCGCCGCGGGCTTTTGAAGGGCGTCGCGGCGGCGGGCGGCCTCGTGCTCGCGGCGTCGGTGCTGCCGCGCCGGGCGATGGCGGCGTACAACACGGGCGCCGGCGCCATGCCGCACGGGGTCGTCACCGACCCGCGCGTCTTCGTCTCCATCGCGCCGGACGGCATCGTCACCATCGTCGCGCACCGCTCGGAGATGGGCACGGGCGTCCGCACCGGCCTGCCGATGATCGTGGCGGACGAGATGGGCGCCGACTGGGCGCGCGTCCGCATCGTGCAGGCGCCGGGCGACGAGGCCAAGTACGGCAACCAGGACACCGACGGTTCCCGCAGCACCCGGCACTACCTGATCCCGATGCGCGACGTGGGCGCCTCCGCGCGCACCATGCTGGAGACGGCGGCGGCGCAGCGTTGGAAGGTGCCGGCGTCCGAGGTCCGGACGGGCGTGCACGAGGTCGTGCATGACGGCTCCGGACGCCGCCTGGGCTTCGGCGAGCTGGCGGCTGACGCGGCGGCGCTGCCGGTGCCGGCGGTGGACACGCTGCGCCTCAAGGACCCCAAGGACTTCCGCTACATCGGCAAGGGCACGGTCAGCATCACCGACCTGCGCGACATCACCATGGGCCGCGCCACCTACGGCGCCGACGTGCGCCTGCCGGGCATGAAGTACGTGGCCATCGCCCGCCCGCCGGTGGTCGGCGGCAAGATGGTGTCGTTCGACCCGGCGGACGCGATGCAGGTGCCGGGCGTGGAAAAGGTCATGGAGGTCAAGGGCTGGCCCTGGCCGTCCAAGTTCCAGCCGCTCGGCGGCGTCGCCGTGGTCGCGCGCAACACCGGCGCCGCCATCAAGGGCCGCAACGCGCTGAAGGTCGTGTGGGACGACGGCGCCAACGCCAAGTACGACAGCGTGGCCTACCGCAAGGAGCTTGAGGCCGCGGTGCGCGCCCCGGGCCTCGTGGTCCGCAACGACGGCGACGCGGAGGCGGCGCTCAAGGGTGCCGACAAGGTGGTGGTGGGCGAGTACTACCTGCCGCACATCGCGCACGCGAGCATGGAGCCGCCGGTCGCGACCGTGCACTGGAAGGACGGCAAGGTCGAGGCCTGGGCGCCGGTACAGAGCGCCGGCGGCACGCGCGAGGACCTGGCCAAGACGATGGAGGTCTCCGAAGGCGACGTGACGGTGCACCCGACGCTGCTCGGCGGCGGCTTCGGCCGCAAGTCCAAGTGCGACTTCGTGCTGGAAGCGGCGCTGCTGTCGCGGGAGCTGGGTGCCCCGGTGCGGGTGCAGTGGACGCGGGAGGACGACGTGCACCACGATTTCCTCCACACCGTCTCGGCGGAGCGGATCGAGGCCGGGTTGGACAAGTCCGGCAAGGTGGTCGCCTGGCGCCATCGCAGCGCCGCGCCGACCATCGGCTCCACCTTCGCGGCCGGGGCCACGCACCAGATCCCCATCGAGCTGGGCATGGGGTTCATCGACATGCCGTTCGACATCAAGAACGTGCGCTGCGAGAACCCGGAAGCGGCGGCGCACGCCCGCATCGGCTGGTTCCGCTCGGTGTCCAACATCCCGCACGCCTTCGCCGTGCAGTCCATGGTGGCGGAGATCGCGCAGGCCACCGGGCGCGACCCGAAGGACGTGCTGCTGGAGCTGATCGGCCCGGCGCGCATCGTGCCGTTCAGCGCCTCCGTCGAGAAGCCGTGGAACTACGGGGAGCCGGTGGACAGCTACCCCATCGACACCGGGCGGCTGCGCCGGGTCACGGAGCTGGTGGCGGACAAGGCGGGATGGGGGCGCAAGGTGCCGGAGGGGCACGGCCTGGGCATCGCGGTGCACCGCAGCTTCGTCAGCTACATTGCGACTGTGGTCGAGGTGGCGGTCGATAAGAAGGGCGTGCTCACCGTGCCGCGGGTCGATACCGCCATCGACTGCGGCGTGATCGTGAACCCGGAGCGCATCTACTCGCAGATCGAGGGGGCCGCGGTGATGGGTCTGAGCCTCGCCAAGCTGGGCGAGATCAGCTTCAAGGACGGGCGGGTACAGCAGAGCAACTACGACGACTACCCCGTCGTGCGGATCGACGAGGCGCCGCGCGTCACCAACACCTACATCGTGCCGGCCGACGCGGGCACGCCGCCGAGCGGGGTGGGGGAACCGGGCGTGCCGCCGTTCGCGCCCGCGCTGTGCAACGCGATCTTCGCCGCGACCGGCAAGCGCATCCGCAGCCTGCCGATCCGCGACCAGCTCGCGGTCTAAATGGAGGCGGGGGCCGCCCGGCGCGGCCCCCCCGTCCGCATCCGGAGTTCCAGCGCCATGAAGCCAATGCTCGCCACCCTCGCTTTCCTCGCCGCCGCGGCAGTGCCGGCGGCGGCGCAGACCAGCACGCCCACCGGCCCCGG
>CAXTTB010000436.1:0-3723 GCA_964246905.1 uncultured Acetobacteraceae bacterium
GGGGCGCCGGCTGTCCGGCGAGCGCGCCTTGTAGGGCCGCCGTGGCCTCCGACAGCCTCCCGGCCCGGGTGAGGCGCGCCGCTTCGATCAGGCTCTGGGGCAGGCCTTGCGGCAGGAATGGCTTCATTGTCTTTGGCTTTCGTGTTTGGACAGCATTCCCGTTCGGAACCCGGGTCTGCTTGCTTTGTTTTCCGGCAGCTTGGGTTGCCGGGTCGTTACTGCGTGCGGTCGGCCAGCGCCGCCTTGACCGCGGCGCTGGCGTGCAGCGCGCCCAGCACCTTGACCGAGGCGATGGCCGCGCGGGCCAGCTCGGGCGACACGTCGGGGGCGATGCTCGCCAGCCCCAGCACGTTGATGTGCAGCGTATCGCCCCGGCGCCGCGCCGCCTCCAGGTCCCCCCGGCTGTAATGCCGGAGGCCCAGGTCCAGACTGCGCCGCGCCACCGACTGCCGCACCACGTCGGCATGGCGGTCAAGCTGGTTGCGGATGGCCGTGCGGATGAAATCCGTGCGGTTCGAGTAGAAGCCGTCCTGCACCATCAGGTCGATGTGGCCGAGATCGACATAGCCGAGATTGATGGTGATCTTCTCGCTGTCAGCCGACTTCGGCCGCAGCTCTGGCATCGCATTCATCGTTTCCCACCCAAAAACCATCCGCTTGGATGGCAGATGGATGGAAGAACGGAAAATGCAAGGGACGGCGCCGGATCAGGCCGGCAGGAAGTCCGGCACCGAGAGGTAGCGTTCGCCGGTGTCGTAGTTGAACCCCAGCACCGTGGCCCCGCTTGGCAACTCCGGCAGCTTCTTGGCGATGGCCGCGAGCGTGGCGCCGGACGAGATGCCGACCAGCAGCCCTTCCAGCCGGGCGGAGCGCCGGGCGTACTCGCGCGCCTCCTCCGCCTCCACCTGGATCACGCCGTCCAGCAGGTCCGGATGCAGGTTCGCCGGCACGAACCCGGCGCCGATGCCCTGGATCGGGTGCGGCGCGGGCTGCCCGCCCGAGATCACCGCGGACAGCGCCGGCTCCACCGCGAACACCTTGAGGCCGGGCCAGCGCGGCTTCAGCACCTCGGCGCAGCCGGTGATGTGCCCGCCCGTGCCGACGCCGGTGATCATGGCGTCCACGCCGTCCGGGAAGTCGGCCAGGATCTCCTCCGCCGTGGTGCGGACGTGGACGGCGATGTTGGCCGGGTTCTCGAACTGCTGGGGTATCCAGGCGCCGGGGTGCTGCGCGGCAAGCTCGTGCGCGCGGGCGATGGCCGCCTTCATGCCGCCCTCCCGGGGCGTGAGGTCGAAGGTCGCGCCATAGGCCTGCATCAGCCGCCGCCGCTCCACCGACATGCTTTCCGGCATGACGAGGACCAGCCTGTAGCCCTTCACCGCCGCCACCATGGCGAGGCCGATGCCGGTGTTGCCCGAGGTCGGCTCGATGATGGTGCCGCCGGGCTTGAGCTGGCCGCTGGCCTCCGCCGCCTCCACCATGGCGAGCGCGATGCGGTCCTTGATGGAGCCGCCGGGGTTGGCGCGCTCCGACTTGATCCAGACCTCGGCGTCCGGGAACAGCCGGGCCATGCGGATATGCGGCGTGCCGCCGATGGTGTCGAGAACGCTGTCGGCTTTCATGGGACCTCTCCGTTGCGGGCGCCGGCGCCGTGCCGGCACAGGATGCTTGAACGCGCGGCTGGGGCGAAGGTCGCCGATCCCCTCTGGCCTCACCTACAGCCGGACATCTTAACAGCATTGCCGGACCGCGGCATAGTTTCGCCAATATATTGATAAGATCGGCGAGCACAGCAACCAAGAATTGTAAATCGCTGAAGCCTCATAATCAGCTTTGCCGACAGCAGAACTTCCCGCACTGTAACACAGGTGCCGCATTCCTGTGCGGACGGCCCGGCGCGGCAGGACGGAGCGCCACGCGATTGCACACTTGTCGATTGAAAGGGCAGACCATGGCGGACCAAGGCCTGATGACACGGAAATCCGTGGAGGACATCGTTGCCAGCGGCGAGGCGGACGGGCATCAGATGTCCAAGACGCTCGGCCCGTTCAGCATCACCGCCATGGGCATCGGCGCCATCATCGGCGCGGGCATCTTCGTGCTCACCGGCACGGCGGCGGCGCAGTACGCCGGGCCGAGCATCATGCTGTCCTTCGTGCTGGGCGGCATCGTCTGCGGCTTCGTCGGCCTGTGCTACGCCGAGCTTGCCGCCATGCTGCCGGTCAGCGGCAGCAGCTACACCTACACCTACGCGACCTTGGGCGAGATCTTCGCCTGGATGATCGGCTGGGACCTGGTGCTGGAATACGCCATGGGGGCGGCGACCGTCGCGGTCGGCTGGTCCGGCTACGTGTCCAGCATCCTGCGCGACGTCGGCATCACCATCCCGCCGACCTTCGCCGCAGCACCGGGCACGGAAGTGACGCTGGCGGACGGCAGCACGGCCACCGCCATCATCAACCTGCCGGCGGCGCTGGTCATCGCCGCCATCACGGCGCTGCTCATCATGGGCACCAAGGAGTCGGCGCGGCTCAACAACATCATGGTCGCGGTGAAGCTCACCGTCGTGGTGGCGTTCATCGCCATCGGCGCGTTCTTCGTCAACCCGGCGAACTGGCACCCCTTCATCCCCGAAAGCACCGGCGAGTTCGGCCATTACGGGCTGAGCGGCATCCTGCGCGGCTCCGCCGTCGTGTTCTTCGCCTTCATCGGCTTCGACGCCGTGTCCTGTGCGGCGCAGGAGGCGCAGGCGCCGCAGCGCGACATGCCCATCGGCATCCTGGGGTCGCTCGTGATCTGCACCGTGCTCTACATCGCGGTGGCCGCGGTGCTGACCGGGCTGGTCCCGTACGGCCAGCTCAACGTGTCCGACCCGATCGCCAAGGGCGTGGACGTGATCGGCCTCACCTGGTTCTCCATCCTCATCAAGGTCGGCGCGCTGAGCGGGCTGACCACCGTGATCCTGGTGCTGCTCTACGGCCAGAGCCGGATCTTCCTCACCATGTCGCAGGACGGGCTGCTGCCCCGCATGTTCGCCCACCTGCACCCCCGGCTGAACACCCCGTACCGCAGCCAGCTCCTGATCGGCGCGGTCGTGGCCGCCGTCGCCGCGCTCGTGCCGATCAACGTGCTGGGCGAGATGGTCAGCATCGGCACGCTGTTCGCCTTCATCCTGGTGTGCGGCGCGGTGATCTACCTGCGGCGCAGCGCCGCCCGCGCCGTCCGCCCGTTCCGCGTGCCCGGCGTGCCGGTGGTGCCGGTCTGCGGCATCCTGTTCTGCCTGCTGCTGATGAGCGGGCTGCCGCTGTTCACCTGGCTGCGCCTGGTCATCTGGATGGCGGTCGGGCTGGGTCTATACTTCGTGTACGGCCACCGCCATTCCGTGCTGCGGCATCCGGAGACGGTGCGGGAGCCGCTGGCCTGACAACTCCCGCGGCGTGCATGGACCGCTTCAACGTTGCGGCAAGCATGGCAGTGCTGGTCTCGATATTAAAAAGGAAACATAGTCGTCAGCATAGTTTAACACCTGTATCGGATCAGTCGGTGTACGCCCCGTCTGCGATCAAAACAGTCATCGCAGGACGAGGAAACCAAAAATGCCGACCATCCAGAGCACGGATATCTTTGCAACAGCTCCCAACGGCTCGAAATCCCCCGACTCCATTACTTCCGGAAACGGCTCGATCTGGGTCCAGTATGGCAACGGCGCCAAGAGCGACGGTT
>CAXTTB010000437.1:0-3718 GCA_964246905.1 uncultured Acetobacteraceae bacterium
GGCTGTACACCGCCGCGACCCCGTGCCCGGCCGCGTGCAGTGCGCGGAGCGTCGGCACCGCGAAGGCCGGGCTGCCCATGAAGGCGAGGCGCAGGCCCTCCATCCTATTGCGCCGTTTGGACCGCCATCTGCTTGCGCTCCTTGGCGAGCTTCCGCAGCAGCATGTTGCGCTTGAGGGCGGAGATGTGATCGACGAACAGCACGCCGTCCAGGTGGTCGATCTCGTGCTGCAGGCAGGCGGCGAGCAGGCCTTCCGCCTCGATCTCGTGGGCGGCGCCGTCCAAATCCTGGTAGCGCACGGCGACGCGGGCTGGGCGGGTCACGTCGGCGTACTGGCCCGGCAGGGACAGGCAGCCCTCCTCCCGCACCGCCCAGTCCTCGCTGACGCGGACCACCTCGGGGTTGATGAGCACCAGGGGTGCCGGCGTCTCGTCCGGCATCAGGTCGATCACCGCGAAGCGCAGGCCGACGCCGACCTGGGGCGCCGCGAGGCCGATGCCCGGGGCGGCGTACATGGTGGCGAACATGTCCGGCAGCAGGCCGCGGACCTGCTCCAGGTCCGGGGGCGCGACGCGGCGCGTCTTGGCGCGCAGGATCGGATGGGGCGGCATGAGGATCGGCAGCTTGGCGCCGGACGTCGCGGAGGTCATGGGCGCGATGTAGCGGGGCACGCGGCTGGGTTCAATATTCGTTCTCCCGGCCTGGTCCTCCCACTTCGTTCCCGGCTCGGCGGCTCTTGCAACGCTCCGCGGCCCTGCCAACATCGCGGAGGTCGGGATGCCGCGCCGGGTCCCGCGTTTCTGCTTCGCTCGTCAGGAGGGGGCCACCACCGATGTCGTCCACGCGCATGTTCACGTCACCGCTGTTCCTTGGGTTCGACCACCTGGAGCAGATGCTGGAGCGGGCGGCGAAGTCCCCCGCGGACGGCTATCCGCCCTACAACATCGAGCAGACGCACCCGACGGGGCTTCGCATCACCCTGGCGGTGGCCGGGTTCACCATGGGGGACCTGCAGATCACCCAGGAGGACAACCAGCTCGTCGTGCGTGGGCGGCAGGCGGACGACACGCAAGGCCGGGTGTATCTCCACCGCGGAATCGCCGCCCGGCAGTTCCAGCGCGCCTTCGTGCTGGCGGAGGGCATCGAGGTGAAGGGCGCCTGGCTCGACAACGGGCTGCTGCACATCGATCTCGCGCGCCCGCAGCCTGAGATCCGGGTGCGGACCATCGAAATAACCAAGCCGAATCCCACGGGTCGCGATCAGGTGATGGATTCGACCTCAGAAACAACTTGATTGCCAAGCTGTAACGGCATTTAAATCAGTTGCGTAGCGTCGGTTCCTCGCACCCGGCGTCATAAGCTTGGAATCGGCTTCCCGCGGGCGACCTGTTCACCGTGGCTTGCGTGACACCAGGGCGGCTGTGCCGTCCGTTTGACATTCGGGCGGTCAGGCCGCCCAGGAGATATCGCCGTGAACACAACCTTCAAGGATTTCCAGGCGGACGACGAGCTGGACCAGGACCTGCCGCAGGATGACGGCATCGACATCCGCAAGCTGACCCAGGCGCAGCTCATGCAGCTCGGCATGTCGCAGCTTGCCTACGTGAAGCCGGTCTGGATGGACGGGGAAACCGCGTTCGCGATCTTCGCGGCGGACGGCTCGCCGATGGCGGTGGCGGCCGACTGCGACCTGGCCGTGGCCGCCATCGTGCAGCACGAGATGGTGCCGGCCCTGGTCCACTAAGCGACCGGGACGGCGCGCTGCGCCGCGACCAGCCGGTTGAACTCGGCGGCGGTGCAGGGGCGCCCGAGCAAATAGCCCTGCGCCTCGTCGCAGTCCATCTCGCTCAGCATCCCGAGTTGCGCCTCCGTCTCCACGCCCTCCGCGATGACGCGCATGGACAGGCTGCGGCCCAGCGTCACCACAGCCTGCACGATGGCCTGCGTCGCCCTGTCCCCAGCCATGGAGTCCACGAAGCTGCGGTCCACCTTCAGCTTGGTGAAGGGGTAGCGGCGCAGGTAGCTCAGGCTGGAGAAGCCGGTGCCGAAGTCGTCGAGCGCGATGCTCACGCCCAGGGCGCGCAGCCGGGTGAGCGTCGCGAGCGTCTGCGGCGTTTCGTGCAACAGGCAGCCTTCGGTGATCTCCAGCTCCAGGCGGGACGGCGGCAGGCCGGTTTCGTCCAGCACCGTGCGGATTTGCTCGACGATGCCGGGACGGCGCACCTGCTCCGGCGACAGGTTGACCGCGAGGCACAGGTCGTCCCACCGCGCGGCTTCCGTGCATGCGGCGTGCAGCACCCAGGCGCCCAGCTCGCCGATCAGCCCGGCGCGTTCCGCCAGCGGGATGAACTCGCCCGGCGGCACCATGCCGTGCACAGGGTGAGGCCAGCGGGCCAGCGCCTCCGCGCCCACGATGCGGCGGGAGCCGATGGCGGTGATCGGCTGGAAGTGCACCCGCAGCCCGTCCTCCGCCAGCGCCCGGCGCAGGTCGCGCTCCATCTCCTTGCGCCGGTACAGGGCGGTGCGCATCGCAGGCTCGAAGAGGCAGCAGGCGCCGCGGTTCCTCGTTTTGGCCTCATGCAGCGCGATGTCGGCCTGGCTGACCAGCAGCGCCGGGTCTGACGCCCCATCGTCGCGCGAGCACAGGGTGATGCCGCCGCTGAGGCCGACGACCGTCTCATGCCCGTCCAGCTCGAACGGCACCGCCGCCGCCTCGATGATCCGGCGCGCGACGTCCGCCACCTGCTGCCGTGTCTCCAGCCCGTCCTCCAGCACCACGGCGAACTCGTCCCCGCACAGGCGGGCGAGCATGTCGCCGGGGCGCAGGCATCCGGCAACCCGCTCCGCCACCCTTGCCAGCAGCACGTCGCCCAGCTTGTGCCCGAGCGTGTCGTTCACGTCCTTGAAGTGGTCGAGGTCGAAGATCAGCACGGCCGCCAGCCAGTTGCCCGGCGGCAGCGGCGGGCGGTGGTCGTCCAGGCGGCTCTCGCCGCGCAGGCGGGCCAGGGCGTGCTCCAGCCGCACGTCGAAGCTGGCGCGGTTGGGCAGGCCGGTCAGGTCGTCGAACAGCGCCATGCGCCGGATCTGCGCCTCCGCCTGCCGCCGTTCCGTCACGTCGTCGAAGGTGGCGACCCAGCCGCCGCCCATCGTCGGCTTATGGTGGATGGCGTGCACGCGGCCATCGCGCAGCGTCACCTCCGTGTTGACGACGCGCTTGCCGGCCTGGACGCGGGTGCGCCAAAGGGCGTACTCCTCCGGCTCCATGCCCGGTCCGGTCCCGGCGGCGTAGCGCAGGTCCACCACGTCGCGCAGCGTCATGCCGAGGCGGATCTGGCTGGGCTTCAGGTCGTACATCTCCGCATACCGGCGGTTGAACAGCACCAGGCGCTGCTGCTCATCGAACACGCACAGGCCTTGCCGGATGCGGTCCAAAGCCATGTCGCGCAGCTTGAGCTCACGGAACAGGGTCAGCCGACTGGCAGCCTGCGCCTCGCCGGCACGCCCTCCCGGCACCGCGTGCGGCGGGGTCCGATCCTGGGTTGGTTGCGGTGAAATCATGAAGGGGACCAATGGCTGCTGCCCCGACAGCATACCATTGCCTGGTTAAACATAAAAAAGGTTTTTCAACCTTAGATCGTCAAGGCAGCCGCAGTCCTCGCGCCGGGACGCCGCCGGGCGCAGGGCGGGTCAACGCTGGGCGGCCGGGTCGATCCAGCCG
>CAXTTB010000438.1:0-3708 GCA_964246905.1 uncultured Acetobacteraceae bacterium
GCTTCGCGGCCTGCGGCGCCGACGTGTTCGTGTCGGACATGGACGAGGCGGCACTTTCCGCCTGTGGGCACAAGGGGGTGCGGGCGGACGCCGGGCAGGTGGGGGAGCTGGAAACGTTCATGGACGCGGCGCTGTCCAAGCTGGGCGGGCTGGACGTGCTGGTGAATAACGCCGGCATCTCCGGGCCGACGGCGCGGGTGGAAGACATCGTGCCCGCGGAGCTGCACGCCACCCTGCAGACCGACCTCGCCAGCATGTTCCACTGCGCCCGGCGCGCGGTGCCGGCGCTGCGGCAGTCCGGCGGCGGCAGCATCGTCAACATCAGCTCGTCCGCCGGCAAGTTCGGCTTCCCGCTCCGCAGCCCCTACAGCGCCGCGAAGTGGGGCGTGGTCGGCTTCACCCGCACGCTGGCGATGGAGCTTGGCCCCGACGACATCCGGGTCAACGCCCTGCTGCCCGGCCTCGTGGACGGCCCGCGCATCCGCAACGTGATCCGCAACAAGGCGCAGGCCTCGGGCATGAGCGACAACGAGGTGACGGAGCGTGCGGTCAGCCGCGTCTCCCTCCGCTGCTTCGTGACGGAGCAGGACATCGCCAACATGGCGCTCTATTTGTGCAGCCCGTTCGGCGCGACGATCACCGGCCAGGCGCTCAGCGTGGATGGGGGCATGGAGGGGCTGAGCTGATCAGCCCGTACGAGGTGCGCCGCCTCCCTCCCTTTCGGCGGCGCCCCTGCGCAGTTCCTCGACCTGCGACGTGAGGATCTGCTGCTGCCTTTGCACGCCCAAAATCATGGCCAGCAACTTCTCTATTTCCTCACGTGTTTGATGATTGTTGCCGACGCTATGGGTGATGGAGAAATCGGCGGTATTTCGAGCATTGCGAGCATCCTGTCTGACCAAATCCATGGTGTCTTGCAGGCTTTCTGTCTTTCTCAGGATCAGGGCACGCAACTGGGTCTGCTCCGCAGTCACCTGCTCCACAAGCGGCAGGAGCTTTTCACGAAGCACATTGGAATTTTCAGTGACTTGCCGAGTGGCCTCACCAACCATTTGGCTCATTTCCGCAACGGCCTGAGCCAGGCCTGACAAGGCTTCCAGCTTGCCATCCAGCAATGCAAGCTTGGCGTCGAGCGCGGACGGCGGATCGTTCTGAGCCTCAGCCATGCCGACCATCCTGCCTTATTTTCACGATCCGAAACAGCGCAGAGTCCGGTCGCTATGCCTGACCGTCAAACATTCCCCTGCGCCTCCGCCGGCGGGTCGTCGTCCGGCCCGTAGTACAGTGCCGCGCACTCCGCCCGCAGCACGCCCTCCACCACCGGCAGGTCCGTCCGGTAGGCGTCGCGGATGAAGTTCATGGTGTCGAGGTGGCGGTCCTCGAAGTACATCCGGTGCACGTCGTCCCGCCCGGCGCCATAGACGATGCGGTCGATCCGGCTCCAGATGCTGGCCATGGTGCACATGCCGCAGGGCTGCAGCGTGGAATAGAGGGTCGCGCCGCGCAGCTCCTCCCGCTCCAGCGCCTCCCCAGCCCGGCGGATCGCCACCATCTCCGCGTGTGCCGTGGGGTCGTGGCGCAGGCCGACCTCGTTGTGCCCCTCCGCCACCACGCGCCCGTCCAGCACGATCACGCAGCCGATAGGCGAGGCGCCGGGCGTCTGGCCGCCGCGCCGGGCAAGGTCGAGGGCGCGGGCCATGAACGCCCGGTCGGCGTCGGTCGCGACGAG
This sequence comes from uncultured Acetobacteraceae bacterium, assembly GCA_964246905.1. GTDB lineage: Bacteria > Pseudomonadota > Alphaproteobacteria > Acetobacterales > Acetobacteraceae > CAHJXG01. Next base: position 1,730 of record CAXTTB010000438.1, read on the forward strand.
CGGCCCCTCCGCGCCGGGGGAGGCCGTCTCAGCAGGTGCATCCGTCATCCCTGCCCCAGCGCCGCCGGGGCAGGATAGTTGCTTGGAGTTAGGCGCTCTTGGCCATGATCCCGATCATGCGCTCTTCGCCATGATCTCGTCCGCGATGTTGCGCGGCACGGGGTCGTAGTGGTGGAACTGCATGGTGAAGCTGGCCCGGCCCTTGGTCATGCCGCGGAGCTGGCTGATGTAGCCGAACATCTCCTTCAGCGGCACGTGCGCGCGCACCATCACCGTGCTGCCGGCGCTGTCCTGGCTCTGGATCATGCCGCGGCGGCGGTTCAGGTCGCCCACCACGTCGCCCACGTGGTCCTGCGGCGTCGTCACCTCCACGTCCATGATCGGCTCCAGGATGATCGGCGCCGCCTTCTTCATGCCATCCCGGAAGCACGCCTTGGCCGCGATCTCGAACGCCAGCGCGGACGAGTCCACGTCGTGGTACTTGCCGTCCACCAGGCTGTACTTGAAATCGACCGTCGGGAACCCTGCGAGCACGCCCGTCTCGCACTGGTTCTTGATGCCCTTCTCGACCGCCGGGATGTACTCCTTCGGCACCGAGCCGCCGACCACCTTGTTCTCGAACACGATGCCCGCGTTGCGCTCCATCGGCTCGAACACGATCTTCACCTCGGCGAACTGGCCGGAGCCGCCGGTCTGCTTCTTGTGGGTGTAGGTCTCCGTGTGGCTGCGGCTGATGGTCTCGCGGTACGCCACCTGCGGCGCGCCGATGTTGGCGTCCACGCCGTACTCGCGCTGCAGCCGGTCGATGATGATCTCCAGGTGCAGCTCGCCCATGCCCGACAGGATGGTCTGCCCGCTCTCCTGGTCGGTGCGGAGCCGCAGGCTCGGGTCCTCGCCCGCGAGCTTCTGCAGGCCGAGCGTCATCTTCTCGACCCCCTCCTTGGTCTTCGGCTCGACCGAGATGTCGATGACCGGGATCGGGAAGGACATGCGCTCCAGCACCACCGGGTCCTCGGCGGCGGCCAGCGTGTCGCCGGTGCCGGTGTCCTTCAGGCCCACGAAGGCCGCGATGTCGCCCGCGTGGACCTCCTTGATCTCCGCCCGCTTGTCGGCGTGCATCTGGAACATGCGGCCGATGCGCTCGCGGTGGCTCTTGGTGGTGTTCATCACCGTGTCGCCGGACTTCAGCGTGCCCGCGTACACCCGCACGAAGGTCAGCGTGCCGTACTTGTCGTTGATGATCTTGAACGCGAGGCCGGCGAAGGGCGCCGTCGCGTTGGCCGGGATGATGCGGCGGTCGGCGCCCTCTTCCTCGTCCTCCTCGGCCGCGACCTTGATGCCGGGCACGTCGATGGGGCTGGGCAGGTAGTCGAGCACGGCGTCCAGGAGCGGCTGCACGCCCTTGTTCTTGAACGCGGTGCCGCACAGCACCGGGCGGAACGCGCCGCTGATGGCGCCCGCCTTGATGCAGCGCTTCAACGTCTCGACGGACACGTCGCCCTTGTCGAAGTACTCCTCCATCGCCTCGTTATCGACGCTGAGCGCGGTGTCCAGCAGCAGCGTGCGGTACTCCTGCGCCTTCTCCTGGAGGTCCGCCGGGATCGCCTCGTCGTGGAACTTCGCACCCAGCTCCCCGCCTTCCCAGACGACCGCCTTCATCTCCACGAGATCGACGACGCCCACGAAGGTGTCCTCGATGCCGATGGGGAGCTGCAGCGGCAGCGCCACGATGTCGAGCTTCTCCTTCAGCGTGTCGAACGCCCGGTAGAAGTCGGCGCCCGTCCGGTCCAACTTGTTGATGAAGATGATGCGCGGCACGTTGTAGCGGTCGGCGAGGCGCCAGTTGGTCTCGCTCTGCGGCTGCACCCCGGCCACGCCCTCGATGATGAACACCGCGCCGTCCAGCACGCGGAGGCTGCGGTTCACCTCGATGTTGAAGTCGATGTGGCCCGGCGTGTCGATGATGTTGATGCGGTGGT
>CAXTTB010000439.1:0-1732 GCA_964246905.1 uncultured Acetobacteraceae bacterium
CCGCCGCCAGGTCCGCCCCGGCCACCCAATGCGTCGGCAGCGTATCTGCGGCGGCACCCTCCTCGAACGCCCGCCGCGCCGTCTCCGCCGCGCCCTCCGCCGCCTCCCGCCCGTGCAGCAGCGCGGTCGCCTCCGTCGCCAGCAGCTTCTTCGCCTCGTTGATCCCAGCCCCCGGCAACGCCTCCAGCCGGGCGATCTCCGGGAGCGGCAGGTCGGTGAACAGGCGCAGGAACCGGCCCACGTCGCCGTCCTCCGTGTTGCGCCAGAACTGCCAGTAGTCGTACGGCGACAGCCGCCCGGCGGCGAGCCACACCGCGCCGCGGGCGGTCTTGCCCATCTTCGCGCCGCTGCTCGTGGTGATGAGCGGCGTGGTCAGGCCGAACACCTGGGCGGCGTCCGTCCGCCGCACCAGCTCCACGCCGGAGACGATGTTGCCCCATTGGTCCGACCCGCCCATCTGCAGCACGACGCCGTGCCGCCGGTGCAGCTCGCGGAAGTCGAAGCTCTGCAGGATCATGTAGTTGAACTCGAGGAAGGTCAGCGGCTGCTCCCGTTCCAGCCGCAGGCGCACGCTGTCGAAGGTCAGCATCCGGTTCACGGTGAAATGCGGGCCGATGTCGCGCAGCAGGCCGATGTAGCCGAGGCCGTCCAGCCACTCGGCGTTGTTCAGCATGACGGCGTCCGCCGGGCCGTCGCCGAAGTGGACGAAAGGGGCAATGCAGCCGCGGAGGCCGGCCATGTTGGCGGCGATCTGCTCGTCCGACAGCATCTGCCGCGCCTCGTCCTTGCCGGACGGGTCGCCGATGCGCGTGGTGCCGCCGCCCATCAGGACAACGGGGCGGTGCCCGTGCCGCTGCATCAGGCGCAGCAGCATGATCTGCACGAGGTTGCCGACATGCAGGCTGTCGGCCGTGCAGTCGAAGCCGATGTATCCGGCGACTGAGCTGGCGCGCAGTGCCGCGTCGAGCGCGGCCTCGTCCGTCGTCTGGTGGATGAAGCCGCGGGCCGCGGCCTCGATGAGGAATGGGCTGTCTGGCATGGCGCGCGGTCCTACCACGCACCCTGGCCTGCCGCTACGCCCTTCGCACCCAAGCAGCCGCCAGGCTACGCCCGTCGCACCACGTAGGTGCCGGCGAGCGACTGCACGATGGCGTCGGCGTGGGCCGGGTCGCGCGCCTCGATCATCAGCTCCAGCTCCGCCGCCTGCACGCTGGGCGCGTCGAACAGGCGCTGGTGTATGACCTCGATGATGTTGCCGCCGGACGCGCCGATGCGCCCGGCGATGTCGGCGAGCACGCCGGGCCGGTCGGGGATCGCCATGGTGAGCCGCAGCAGCCGCCCGTCGCGCAACAGGCCGCGCAGCAGCACGTTGGCCAGGATGCGCCCGTCGATGTTGCCGCCGCACACCGGGATGCCCACCCGGCGCCCGGCGAACCGCGCGGGGTGCGCCAGCAGCGCCGCGACCCCGGCGGCGCCCGCACCCTCCGCCACCTGCTTCGCACCCTCTGCCAAGAGCGCGATGGCGTCCTCCACCACCCGTTCCGGCACCACCAGCACGTCCGAGACGTGGGCGCGGATCACCTCCAGGCAGTGCGTGCCGGGCGTGTGCACGGCGATGCCCTCCGCGATGGTGGCGCCGCCGGTCTGCACGGCCTCGCCGGCCAGCGTCTGGCTCACCGAGGCGTAGGCGGCGACCTCCACCCCGATGACTTCGATCCCCGGGCGCATGGCG
>CAXTTB010000439.1:1742-3697 GCA_964246905.1 uncultured Acetobacteraceae bacterium
ATGGCGACCGCCGCCACGGCGCAGCCGGAGATCATGCCGCCGCCGCCCACCGGGATCACCAGCACGTCCAGGTCCGGCGTGTCCTGCAGGAACTCAAGCGCGAGCGTGCCCTGGCCGGCCATGACCGCCGGGTCGTCGTAGGGGTGCACGAACACCAGGCCGTCGCGCTCCGCCAGCATGTGGGCGTGGCGGGAGGCTTCGAGCAGGTTCTCCCCGTGCAGCACGACTTCCGCGCCCCAGCCGCGGGTCCGCATGACCTTGGTGGCGGGCGTGAACACCGGCATGACGATGGTGGCGCGGATGCCGAGCAGGGAGGCATGGCGCGCGACCGCCTGGGCGTGGTTGCCCGCCGACATGGCGACGACGCCGGCCCGGCGCTCGGCTTCGGTCAGCAGCGCCAGGCGGTTCGCGGCGCCGCGCTCCTTGAAGGAGCCGATGGCCTGCAGGTTCTCGAGCTTGAGCGTCACCTGCGCGCCGGTCGCCCGGCTGACCGCGTGGGACGGCAGCGCCGGGGTGCGCAGGATTCTCCCGGCGATGCGCCCGGCCGCCGCTTCGATGTCTGCCAACCCGATCATGGGCGGCACTTTACCATAAAACGATGCCTAGATGTACTGAACTTCCAGGATCTCGTACGTGCGGTCCCCGCCCGGCGCCGGCACGGACACCGTGTCGCCGATCTTCTTGCCGATCAGCGCCTTGGCCAAGGGGGAGGAGATGCTGAGCCGCGCCTGCTTGATGTCGGCCTCGTGCACGCCGACGATCTGGTAGGTGGCTTCCTTGTCCGTCTCCTCGTCCACCAGCTTGACGTGCGCGCCGAACTTCACGTGGTCGCCGGACAGGCTGCTCGGGTCGATCACCTCGGCCGCCGAGACGATCTCCTCCAGCTCGATCACCCGGCCCTCGATGAAGGACTGGCGTTCGCGCGCCGCGTGGTACTCGGCATTCTCGCTCAGGTCGCCGTGGCTGCGCGCCTCGGCGATGGCACGGATGATCGACGGGCGCTCCACCGATTTCAGGTGCCGCAACTCCTCTTCCAGCCGCGTCAGGCCGGGGGCGGTCATGGGAAACTTCTGCAAGATGCGCCGTCCCGTAAGGTTTAGGTTCGAGTGGCCGTGACCACCCTAAAATGATCCGCGAAAGTAAGACTGCAGCGGTGCGACTTCAAGCGTCCCCGCCTTGAGCGCCGCGATGGCGTGCACCGCCGCCCGTGCGCCGGCGATGGTGGTGTAATGCGGCACGCCGTGCAACAGCGCGCTGCGCCGGATGTCGAAGCTGTCCGTCACCGACTGCGCCGTGCCTGCCGTGTTGATGACCAACTGCACCTCGCCGGAGCGGATCGCGTCCACGCAGTGCGGGCGCCCCTCCAGCACCTTGTTCACCACCCGGACCGCCAGGCCCGCGTCCCGGATGCGCGCCGCCGTGCCGCGGGTGGCAAGGATGGAGAAGCCCATGTCGATGAGCCGCCGGGCCATGGGCACGAGGCCCACCTTGTCGCCCTCCCGCACCGACAGGAACGCGGTCCCGGAGTCCGGCAGCTTGACGCCGGCGCCGAGCTGCGACTTGGCGAAGGCGCGCTCGAAGCTGGCGTCCAGCCCCATGACCTCCCCGGTCGATTTCATCTCCGGCCCCAGGATGGTATCGACGCCGACGAAGCGGGCGAAGGGGAACACCGCCTCCTTCACTGCGACGTGGGGCGCGATGGCCTGGTCGTCCAGGCGGAACTCGCTGAGCCGCGCGCCGGCCATCACCCGGGCGCCGATCTTGGCGATGGGCACGCCGGTCGCCTTGGCGACGAACGGCACGGTGCGGGACGCCCGCGGGTTGACCTCCAGCACGAACACCGTGCCGTCCTTCACCGCGTACTGCACGTTCATCAGCCCGACCACGCCGAGCGCCCGCGCCATCTCCTCCGTCTGCGCCTTCAGTTCCGTCACCGTGGAGGGCGACAGCGAGTA
>CAXTTB010000440.1:0-3697 GCA_964246905.1 uncultured Acetobacteraceae bacterium
TCATAGCCTTCGCGGCCGGCGCCGGGGTGTCCGGCCCGGCGCCCGCCGACGCGGACGGGGCGCTGCGGACGCTTGGCGCCGCGTTCCGCGCCGTGGTGGTCGGCCTGCGCCGGATCATGATTGCCCGCGCCATGGTCAAGGGCGAGTTCCGGATCGAGCAGACCATGATCCGCCCCGCCGGGAACAACCCGCTGAAGTTCTCCGCCGACGACGGCGACGCGCTGGCGGCGCTGCTCGGGATCGGGCGTCAGGGCGGCATGGGGCCGGAGCAGGCGATCTCCGAATCCATGCGCGACATGCGCCTGCACGAGCTGGCGGTGACGGCGGCGATGCAGCGCGCGGTGCGCGACGTGCTGGCCGAGCTGGAGCCGGGGCAAGTGGCGCAGGGGCTGCGCCCTGGGGCGTGGGGCGGCCTGTTCAACAGGCGCAAGGCCCGCGCCTGGGACGCCTACGCGGCGCGGCACCGGCAGACGATGCAGGCGCTGGCCGACGATTTCGACAGCGTGTTCGGCAAGTCGTTCGCCCGCGCCTACGAGGCCGCCCTGGCCTCGCTGTCCGCGCAGGACACGGAGGACCGGCCGTGACGCCTCCCATTCCTGGCCACCCAAACACCAAGAGGAGGCCGGCGTGACCTGGCATAGCCGCATCGTCTGGCAGGAGGGCATGTTCCTGCGCGCGCAGCACTTCCAGCAGCAGGACCGCTGGGCCGCGCAGCAGATCCGCAGCAGCATCGCCGGGCTGCGCCCGTTTCCCTACGGGTTCACCGACCTGGCCGTGTCGCGCGACCTGCTCGGCACCGGGCGGTTCGCGCTGACCTCGGCGTCGGGCCTGTTCGACGACGGCACCCCGTTCTCCACGCCGGACGGCGGCCCGCTGCCCCCGCCGCTGCTGGTCCCGGAGACGGCGCGCAACGTGCTCGTCTATCTCGGCCTGCCGTTCCAGCAGCCCGGCGCTGCGGAAGTGTCCGGCGGCGGGCGCGACGGGCGCTACGATCCCGAGGACTTCGAGGCCTTCGACACGCATTCCGGCGCCACGGACGCGGCGCAGCTCCAGGTCGGCAAGCTGCGGCTCCGCTTCCTGCTGGAAACCGACGACCGGGAAGGCTACGCCTGCCTGCCGGTGGCACGGGTGGCCGAGGTCGCCTCGGATCAGCGCGTGGTGCTCGACCCCGGCTGGATACCCCCCGTGCTGAGCTGCGGCGCCGCGGCGCCGCTTGCGGCCATGCTGGTCGAGCTGTCCGGCCTGCTCAACCAGCGCGGCGAGGCCATCGCCGCCCGGCTGACCGCCATCGGCACCAAGAGCAACACGGAGGTCGCGGACTTCCTGCTGCTGCAGGCCGTCAACGGCTGGCAGACGCTGTTCGCGCACCTGGCCAGCGCCGGCAACATCCACCCGGAAGCGTTCTACTGCCACCTGCTGCAGGTCGCGGGCGAGCTTGCCACCTTCACCGATCCCCGGCGCCGCCCCGCCGGGTTCGACGCCTACCGCCACGACGACCTGCAGCGGTGCATGGGTCCCGTCATGGCCGACATCCGCCGCTCGCTCTCGGCGGTGCTGGAGCAGACGGCGATCCAGATCCCCCTGCAGGAGCGCCGGCACGGGGTGCGCGTCGGCGCGATCCAGGACCGCACGCTGCTGGCCGGCACCAGCATCGTGCTGGTGGCCCGCGCCGACGTGCCCGGCGAGACGCTGCGCCGCCTGTTCCCGAGCACGTCCAAGATCGGCGCGGTGGAGCACATCCGCGAGCTGGTGAACGTCGCGATCCCCGGCATCGAGCTGCGCGCCCTGCCGGTGGCGCCGCGGCAGATGCCGTTCATCCCGGCCGCGCAGTACTTCGAGCTCGACCGCACCTCGCCGCATTGGCAGCAGATGCAGAACTCCGGCGGCTTCGCGATCCACGTGTCCGGCGACTTCCCGAACCTTGACCTGGAACTCTGGGCGATCCGCGCATGAGGAGGCCGACGTGAACGACAACCCGTTTTCCGAGCCGGACGACGACGACCGGACGGTCATCGTGCCGCGCTCCGTCCTGCGCGCCGTCCTGGCGCCGCCACCGCCGGACGACCTGCCGCCGGGCCAGGATTTCAGCAGCCTGCCGCCGGTCGGCGGGTCGCCGGTCATCGCCGCCGCCGCCCCGCTGCTGTCGCTGCTCGCGGGCCTGCGGAACCTGTCCACGGTGCCGGACGCGGCGAGCCTGCGCGAGCGGACGCTCTTGGAGGTCAGGCGCTACGAGCAGAGCCTCCGCAACGCCAAGCTGCCGCTCGAGCAGGTCCGCACCAGCCATTACGCCCTGTGCGCCAGCCTCGACGACGTGGTGCAGAACACGCCCTGGGGCAGCCGCGGGTCGTGGGCCGACGCCTCGCTGGTCTCCACCTTCCACCAGGAGGTCCGCAGCGGCGACCGCTTCTTCGACCTGCTGACCCGGCTGTGCCAGGCGCCCGGCAAGTTCCTGCCGGTGATCGAGCTGATGTACCTCTGCATGTCGCTCGGGATGCAGGGGCGCTACCGCCTGTCGCCACGCGGCATGGCCGAGCTGGACCGCGTGCGGGAGGAGACCTACCTGGTCATCCTGCGCCAGCGCGGCGCCGCCGAGCCGGCGCTGTCGGTGCATTGGCAGGGCCTGTCGGCGCCCTACCGCCCGCTCCGGCCCGAGCTGCCGGTGTGGCTCACGGCGCTTGCCGCGCTGGGGCTGCTTTGCCTCGGCTATGTGCTGGTGTCGCTTGGGTTGAACGCGGCGTCGGACCGGACGTTCGAGGCCGGCCTCGCCCTGCCGCCGCCGGCGATGCCTGGCATCACCCGCGAGGCCCCGCCGGCGCCGCTGCCGCCCGCGCCGCAGCCGGAGAACGCCCGCGACAAGGCGGCGGCGTTCCTGCAGCCGGAGGTCCAGGCCGGCCTGGTGAGCGTGGTCGGCACCCAGTCGGTGCCGGTCGTGCGCATCCAGAGCGCCGGGATGTTCCCGTCGGGCAGCGCCGTGCTGGACCCCAAGTTCCTGCCGATCCTGGCGCGCGTCGGCGCCGCGCTGCAGGCACGGCCGGGGCCGGTGAAAGTCGTCGGCTACACCGACAACCAGCCGATCCACACGGTCGCCTTCCCGTCGAACTACCAGTTGTCGCTCGCCCGGGCACGGGCCGCCGCCGCGGCGCTCGGCACGGCGGTCGATCCGGGCCGCGTCGCCGCCGAGGGGCGGGCGGGCGCCGCTCCCATCGACACCAACGCGACCCCGGACGGGCGGCAGCACAACCGCCGCATCGAGATCGTCGCCGGCCAGGAGGGCCAGCCCTCATGAACCAACTCCCTTACGTCCTGATGATGCTGGCCGGACGGTGGGGCCGCAGCCTCGCCGGCTGGGCCATCGCGAGCACCATCATCTGGTACCTGTTCCCGCTGGTGCCGGCGCTGCGCCCGCCTGGGCTTCGCATCGCCGCCATCGCCGCGGTCCTGGCGGTCTGCCTCGGGGTCAACGGCGGCATCGCCTGGCGCAACCGCCGCCGCCGCCGGGCGCTGGCCGCGGCAGTGTCGGGCGCGGGCGGCCAACACCCGCGCGACGCCGAGGCCGAGGCGACGGAGGAGGTGGTGGCGCTGCACAACGACATCGTGCGCGGGTTCGAGGCGAGCCGGGCGGCGCTGGCGGCGGTGCCTTCCCCGGAGTTGCAGCGGTTCGTGCTCGGGGCCAGGGCTTGGATGGCGGGGTGTCTGG
>CAXTTB010000441.1:0-3688 GCA_964246905.1 uncultured Acetobacteraceae bacterium
CGGCCCCCCCCGGGCCCCCCCCCCCCCCCGGCCCCGCCCCCTTGCCCGGGGCCTTTCGGGGAAGCGGGGTTGGGGGTCGGCGGCCCCAACGGGTCCAGGGCAGCGCCCTGGCCTTTCTTCAAGCGCGATGGCCTTTCCGGTTGGCTGCCTCGGCCTCGACATTCCCCCGCGGGGTCCCATAATCGCCAAAGGCCAGCGCCGGCAGGGCGTGGCGATGGGGAGAGACGATGCGTTACCTGATAGGATTGGCGGCAATGGCGGCCATGGTTCTCGCGGCCGGCGCGGCCCGGGCGGACGGCGACGCGGCGCTCGGCAAGACGGCGTTCAACAAGTGCGCCGCCTGCCACTCGGTCAAGGAAGGCGAGAACAAGATCGGCCCCAGCCTGCACGGCGTCGTCGGCCGGCCGGCGCACAGCATCGAGGGCTTCAGCTACTCGGAGCCGATGAAGAACTACAACGTCACCTGGGACCCGGCGACGCTCGACCATTACCTGGCCGACCCGCGCGGCGTGGTGCCCGGCACCAAGATGATCTTCGTGGGATTGAAGAAGGACGACGAGCGGGCGAACGTGATCGCCTACCTCGAAACGCTCAAGTAAGCCCCCCGGCCAGCATCTCGGCGACGCGGGCGCCCTCGGCGATCCCGCGCCGCCGGCTGGCTTCGGGCACCACGAGTTCCCGCACCACCCGGGCCGGCCCCTCGGACAGCAGCAGGATGCGGTCGGCGAGCGACGCCGCCTCCGCCAGGTCGTGCGTGACCAGGAGCGCAGCGCAGCGCCGGGTCCGCCACGCGGTCGCGAGCACCGACCGCCCCTGCTCCGCCATGGCGGGGTCGAGCGAGACGAACGGCTCATCCAGCAGCAGCAGCGCCGGCTGGATGGCAAAGGCCCGCGCGATGGCCGCCCGCCGCGCCATGCCGAGCGACAACGCCGGGGGGTGCAGGTCGGCGTAGGGGGCGAGGCCCAGCAGCGCCAGCAGCGCCTCCGCGGCCGCCGGGTCGGGCGGACGGACCAGGGCGATGTTCTGCCGCACGGTGCGCCAGGGCAGCAGCCGCGGCTCCTGGAACACCGTGCCGATACGCGGCGCGACGCCCCCCGTCCAGGCGATCCGGCCCTCGTACCGGGCGTCCAGCCCGCCGATGATCCGCAGCAGCGTCGTCTTGCCGCAGCCGGACGGGCCGACCAGGGCGACGATCTCCTCCTGTTGCAACGCGAAGCGCAAGCCCGCGATCACCACGCGCGGGCCGCCGCGGGAGGGCACGGCCTTGCGCGCCACCTCGGCTTCCAGCATCACCGCCATCGGTTGGCCCGGCGCTCCAGCGGCTGCAAGAACAGCCACTCGATCAACTGCACCACGACGATGAAGGCCAGGGTGTAGGCCAGGATTCCGGTCACGTCGAACAGTTGGAAATACACCTGGATCTGGAACCCCACCCCGTCGCTGCGGCCCAGCAGTTCCGCCACCAGCACGATCTTCCAGATCAGCGCCAGGCCGGAGCGCGCCGCGCCGAACAGATAGGGGTAGAGCTGCGGCAGCACGACGTGGCGCAGGGTAGGGCCGGACCCCATGCGGAAGCTGCGCGCCATGTCGATCAGCCCCTCGTCCAGCGCCCGCGCGCCTTCCCGCACCGTGACGGCGGTGCTCGGCAGCTTGTTGAGCGCGACGGCGGCGACGACCGTGACCTCGCTCAGCCCGAACCACACGTAGATCAGCACGATGCCGACCAGCGCCGGCAGGTTCAGCAGGCCGGTCAGCAGGCTGTCGAGCGCCCGGTCCACCCGGCGCCACCGTCCCATCGCCACGCCGAGCGCCGTCCCGAGCACCATCGCCACCGTGAACGCTGCGGCGACCCGCGCCAGGGTCACGCCCAGGTTGTGCAGCAGGCGCCCGGACGCGGCCTCCTGCCCCAAGGCGGCGAGCACCGTGCCCGCCGGGGGGAACAGCCGGCTGCCGATCAGCCGCGCCGCCAGTTCCCAAGCCGCGAGCAGGACCAGCACGGGGACCAGGCGCGCGGCCCAGCCCACCCGGGAGGGGCCTAACTTGGCCCCCAGAGCGTGCCGGGCGACAGGTGCGCCGCCGGGCCGACCAGGGCGGGGCCGCCGACCTCCGCCAGCACGTCGTAGAGCCGCGCCACCGCCGGGAGGTCCCAACGTTCCGGCACGCCGCGGCGGTAGGCGTCGCGCAGCCGCGCGAGTTCGCCCGGCCCCGCAGCCCCGGTGAGCGGCGCGATCCGCTCCCACTCCGCATCGGAGGCCACGAGGATCGCCCGCGCCCGGTCGGAAGCCTGGACGAAGCCTGCCACCGCCGCCGGGCTGCGCGCCGCGAAGGCGTCGGAGAACACCCAGCCGACGAAGGGCACGCCTGGCGGGATGCCCAAGCCCTCCACCGCGTCCTCCATCGCCAGCACCCGGCGCTGGCCGCCCGCCTCCGCCCGCGCGGCGAAGGGCCAGTAGGTCAGCACGGCGTCGAGCCGCCCGGCCGTCAGTTGCTCCGCGATCAGCGGCGGCGGGCCGAAGCTCTTGTCGGCCGTCCCCTCCAGGTCGAGGCCCAGCTTGCGCTGCGCGTAGGCGCGGAGCAGCAGCCAGCTCTTGTCGAGCGGGCTGCCGGCGATGCCGAGCCGCCGTCCGCGCAGATCGGCCAGCGTCCGCACCGGCGACGCCGCGGGCGCCATCACCGCGCCCAACGCGCCGGAGGTGGGGGACAGCGTCCAATCGGCGCCCATGGCCCGCTGCCGCGACACCCACAGCCAGTCCTGCACGACGGTATCGACGCGCCCGGCCTGCAGCGCGACCTGCGCCGCCTGGGTCGCGGCGAACTCGACCGCCTCGATCGCGAGGCCGGCGTCGAGGCCGTGCGTACGCATCACGTCCAGCTCCCACGCGACCGAGCCGAAGCGCAGGGTGCCGACGCGGATGGCGTTGCCGGGTGCTGCTGCCAGCGCCGGGGTCAGCGGCAACGCGGCAGCCCATGACGTGGCGAGCAGCGTACGGCGTCGGATCGTCATGCGGCCCCTCCCTGGGCAATGTCGTTGGCAGCAATGCGCGCACGCCGCCGCCGCTTGTCAATCTGCGGCGTGCGCGGGTAGCGTCCCGTGCGAAGCCTGGAGCTGACTGCATCATGGGTCGTGGACACTGAGGATGGATGCGGAGGCGCGAGCGCAGCTCCGATCCATCATTGATGGGATCTTGCCGGCGGAACGCCTTGAGATCGCTAAGCTGACCCGCAACCAAGTCATCCGGCTGCATCGCGGCCTCGGAACCCTAATCCGCAACCGCTTCCGGGCCGGCGAACTCAAAGCATTGTCTCTCTGGTCTTGCAGTCAGGCAAGTGTCGAGGATAGAAGCCTTGATAGCTTGTCATATTCTGTTCTTGTCGCCGTATGGACAGCCCTTCGTTCCTCCTCCGAAGAAGAGGCCGAGATTGGCCCTCCTCAAACATTGAGTTGAGGCACGATCCGCGCCCAGGAGGGGCTGACAAGCCGGCGCGCACGGCCCACACTCCATCCAGCCGCTTGCATAATGCGGCCTCTGGAGGAAACGAATGCCGGCAGGTCCCGGTCCGACCGCATTGTTGCTGGCGCTGCTGCTGGCTCCGCTGATGCCTTTGCCAGCCACGGCGTCGGAGCCTGTGACCGTGGGCATCGGCTACCTGGCGCTCGCGCCGAAGCGCGCGGCGCCGCAGGTGATGC
>CAXTTB010000442.1:0-3682 GCA_964246905.1 uncultured Acetobacteraceae bacterium
TTAATACGAACAACCAGCGGCCACACGCGGCGTTCTCATCAAGTGACAGGTCTGCAACCGGCGGCAGCTTGGATGCGGTTAGAGAAACCTAAATCAAGGATTGCGCTGTTTCCTTGTAGATCAACCGGCACACATGGTAATGAAATCAGCGGCGATGCCGGCCCGGGAATCGATCTCGGGAGGTGCCTCCGCATGACCCGAATCGAAGGTGCCCGCAACGGATGGATGCCCAGGACCTTTCCTCAGCCGACGCCCGCCTTCTCGTCTTGGAGATGTCGGTCGCAGCGTTGATCGCGCAATTGCCGCAGCCCTCCTTGGAAGAGGTGGCGAGCATGTTGTGCTTCGTCGCCAACACGACCGAGGAGGCGGAGGAGTTCACCACGGCGGCCGGGGAACGGCAACTGGGCTACGTCCGCCATTGGGCCAGCGAGATGCTGCATCGCGTGATGATATCGCGCAAGGCGCCGCGCACGGATGCCGCAGACCCGGTGCTGTCCCCGCAGGATTGACCGGCGGCTGGTTCAACCGCAGGCCGGATTGATCGTCAGGAACGCTTCCCCGGCCCCGACGCGGCCAACTGGCGCCAAGTAGTCCCAGACGGCCTTGCTCTCCCCGGGTGCCTTGACGCGATACAGCGTGAGGTCGTGCAGCACCCGGCCGTCTGCCCGCATGGCCGTGTCCACCCCGAAATACTCGACCGGCAAGGCGCGCATCGCCCGGCCGACTGCCAGCGCATCCCGCGTGCCGGCCTGAGCCATCGCGCGCAGGAAATGCGTCGTGGCGGCATACACGTTGGCCTGGTTCTGCGTCGGCATCGCCCGGCGCTCCGCCATGAAGCGTCCGCCGAAGGCACGCGACGCCGGGTTCTGGTCCCAGTAGAAGCTGGTCGGGAACCGCAGGCCCTGCGCCACGTCCAGCCCGAGCGCGTGCACGTCGGTCAGGTACACCAGGAACCCGGCCAGGGTCTGCGGCCCGCCGGCCTGCATCCCGAACTCCGCCGCCTGCTTCAAGAGGTTCACCTGGTCGCCGCCCACGCTCGCCAGGCCGATCACCTGGGCGCCGGAGGTCTTGGCCTGGAGGAGCTGCGAGGAGAAGTCGGTGTTGCCGATGGGGAACTTGGCCCCGCCCAGCACATGGCCGCCGCCCGCCTCGATGACCCGGGTCGCCTCCGCCTGCAGCGCCGCGCCGAAGCTGAAATCGACGGTCACGAAGTACCAGCTCTTGCCCCCACCCTCCGTCAGCACCTTGCCGGTCCCGGCCGCCAGGGCGTGGGTGTCGTCCGCCCAATGGCTGCTCACCGGCGCGCAGGTCTTGGAGGTGAACTCGGTCACGGCCGCCGCGGTGATCAGCACCGTGCGGCTCTTCTCCCGCGCCACCTGCTGCACCGCGGCGGCGACCGGGGTCACGGGCAGGTCGGTGATGGCGTCCACGCCGCCGTCATACCATGTACGGGCGATGCTGCCGGCCACGTCCGGCTTGTTCTGGGTGTCGGCGCGCATCACCTCGACCGGGCGGCCCAGCACCGTGGCCCCGAAGTCCTGCACCGCCATGCGCGCCGCCGCCACCGACCCGGCGCCGCCGCTGCTGGCATACGGCCCGGCCTCGTCCGTCAGCACGCCGATCCGGACCGGAGCCTCCTGCGCCCGCGCCCGCCCCGCCAGCAGCGCAGCGCCCGCCAGGACGGTCCGCCGCCCGACGCCTTGTGCCCTCATCGACGCACCTCCACCCAGGCCGGCATCCTACCCGTTCAGCACGGCAGGGACAGAGGCGAAGCCGCGGAACCGCGCCCGCATCCCACGCGCCGGCGCCCCGGCCAGGGCATAGCGCGGAAACCGCGCCACGAAGCGGCCGATGGCCACGGCGCCCTCCAATCGGGCCAGGCTCATGCCGACGCATTGGTGGATGCCGGCGGCGAAGGCCAGGTGGCGGTTCGGCGTGCGGCCGATGTCGAAGCGGTCCGGATCGGCGAAGACGTCCGGGTCGCGGTTTGCGGCGCCGATGCAGAGCGTCACCGGCGTGCCAACCGGGAAGGCCACGCCGCCGATCTCGACCGGCACGGCCGTGATGCGGTTGCCCAACTGGTTGCTGCTCTCGAAACGCAGCACCTCCTCGATGGCACCGCGCGCCAGGCCGGGGTCGCCCAGCAGACGCGCCCGTTCCGCCGGGTACTGCGCGAGCGCGACCAGGCCGTTGCCGATCAGGTTGGTCGTCGTCTCGTGCCCGGCGTTCAGCAGGAAGATGCAGTTGTGCAGCAGTTCCGCCTCGGTCAGCCGCTCGCCGACGGAGTCAGGCTGCAGCAGCCGGGTCAGCACGTCGCGCTCCGGATCGCCCGGGTGGGCGCGGCGGTCTGCGACCAGGGTTTGCAGGTAGGCCAGGAACTCCGTGACCGCCCGGTTGCCGCGCGCCGCGGCGTCCGGGATCACGACCGGCTCCAGTGCCCCCAGGATCGCCAGCGACCAGCCGCGCAACGGTTCGCGCTCCGGCATGGGCACGCCGAGCAGGTTGCCGATGACCTCGATGGGGATGGCTGCGGCGAAATCCGCGATCAGGTCCACGTCCGCCCGTGCCGCCAGCCCGTCCAGCAAGCCATCGACGACGGCCACCAGCCCGGCCTCCATGCCAGCGATGGCCCGCGGCGTCAGCGCCCCGGCGATCAACCGCCGTACCCGGCTGTGCCGGGGCGGGTCGTTGAACACGAGGCTCGTGGTATGGTGCTCGTACAGCGGCGTGTCGCCGAACTTCGGCCGGAACTCGACCGACTTGTCGCTGCTGAAGGATTGGACGTCGCGATATACCCGCGACAGGTCGGCGTGCCGGGTCAGGAACACGCTGCCGTCCGGCATCCGCTTGACTGGCGCCAGCTCCCGCAACGCCCGGTAGGTCGGGTAAGGGTCCGTCAGGAACGCGGGCGTCAGGTGTGCGAGGTCGAAGCCTGCCACGTCCACCATGCGCCCTCGCCCCCTCTCCAGCGTTACTCCGACTTGCGATGCCCGCGTCCGTGCTGCTCCTGGGTCAGTTCCGCCTTGCGGTGCGCGGCTTCCTTCTCCGCCTTGCCGGCCGTGGCGGAGCTGGTGCCCTCCACCGGCGTGCCGTCCGCCGCCGCACGGGACGCGGCGGGCATCGGCGCGCCCTTGGCGGCTTTGGGCGAAGGCGCCACGCCGCCCTCGTTCACCACCGGGTGGCCGGCGCCGGCCTTGGCGCTGCCGGCGGCCTGCACCTCATCGGCCTTCTGCGCCTTGGCAGAGCGCGCCGTCGTGGTGTCGTTGTCGGACTTGGTCTTCTCATGCGCCATGGCGGCTCTCCGTTTCGATATGGGCCGTTAACCCGGCGGCGGCACCGGAGTTGCCTGCCCGTGCAGGCCTGGCGCCGCGCGCCGCAGCCGGGTCTGCCCCAGGGAGCGCACGGGCGCGCCGGGCACGGCCGCCTTGATCTCGGCCTGGAACTCCGCCCGCTTCTCATGAATCGAGACCAGGACCGGACCCATCGGGATGCCGAGATCGACCAGCACGGCCTCCGCCAGTTGCAGGCTGGCCTCGATGGTTTCCGGCACCGCGTCCGACGCGCCCAGGGCGTAAAGCTGCGCCGCGTGCCGCCCGTCCCGCGCCCGCACGACGATCAGCAGGTCCGGACGCTCGGCGCGGGCGACCCGCACCACCGCGTCCGCGCGCAGCCGGTCATCGAC
>CAXTTB010000443.1:0-3674 GCA_964246905.1 uncultured Acetobacteraceae bacterium
CCAGGGCGGCTCGCAATGACGAAGGAGCAAGGCAAGGGGCCATTGGTATCACCTCTTCAACCTGGTCCAATCGGGGGGCTTGGCCTCGGCAGGCGGGGTCCCGGTTCGGCGCTTGTTCACGCACCAAGCGTCCCACAATGGCTTGCCCCGTTCTAGAGAGGTTGACGTTCCTGGCCCGTTCGCACGCTGCGTTGTTTGCGTGGCACTCGACGCCATGCCCCCCAGCGGCGCGAACCGGCGTCGCTGCGGCGTCTGCGCCGACATCGGTCCTCACCGGGACGGAACGCTCAGCGTGGTCTGCTGGGATCAGCGTCGGGGTTGACGTAAAGCAGGCCGAACGGACCCGTCCCTGTGACCTGCACGACGCTTTCGGCCCCTGCGGTCCACACGGAATGCGGCATCATGGCCGGCAGGAACACGAAGCCGCCGGGTTGCAGCCGGTCGCCGCGCGCCTTGTCCAGCTTCTCGCCCATGCCGTGGTAGAGGTCGCCCGACAGCACGGTCAGGTTCTCGGCCGTGGCGTGGCGGTGGGGCGCGACCACGGTGTCGGGCGGGACCTTCACGCGCAGCACGAACGGCCCGGGCTTGCCGGGATCGCCCGCGAGCACCGCGACCTGCGTGCCTTTGGGCAGGTCGGGGGGAGCAGCTTGCCAGGGGACTGCGGCCCCACCCGGCACCAGGACCATGGAGCCGGCGTCTTGGGCTGCGGCGCCCGGCCCGCCCGCGACGATTGCCGCGAGGGCGGCGACAACGGGCCAAAGATGTTCGCGCATGGCTGTTTCCTCCTTCGGTGCCTTGATCGCGGCGCCCCGCCTGCTCCGGCGCCCCGCCTGCTCCGGCGCCCAAATTCTTGTCCGGTCGCCCAGCCGTCAGCCGAACATGTCCGGCTGGGTCGCCGCGATGTGGCCGTAGAGGGTCTGGAAGTGCAGCCAGCCGATGTAGTCGCTGCCGACGTGCTCGCGGCTGTACTCGGCCGTCCTCTGCGACACGGCCTGCGGCTTGATCCCGGTCGCCTCCACGAGCAGTTGCTGCTGGCAGGCCCGCTCCAGCGCGATGAACCAGAACGCCGCGTCGTCGATGCTGTGCCGGCTGGTGGTGAGCAGGCCGTGGTTCTGGTGCAGCACCCCGCGGTTGCGGCCGATCTCCTTGGCGACCGACCAGCCGCTCTCCTCCTCCACCGCGACCGCCCCGGCCGAGGCGCCGATCACGGCATGGCTGTCGTAGAACGCCGCCGCGTCCTGGCTGATCATGTCGAGCGGCCGGCCGGTCGCGCACCAGGCGGTGCCGTAGGTCGTGTGCGCGTGGCACATCGCCACCACGTCGGGATGCTCCTCGTGCACCGCGCCGTGCAGGACGAAGCCGGCGCGGTTGATGGCGTGCCGGCCCTCGACGACCGTGCCCTTGTGGTCGGCCAGGATCAGGTTCGACACCCGCACCTGCGAGAAGTGCACGCACATCGGGTTGGTCCAGTACAGCTCCGGACGTCCGGGATCGCGCACCGTGAGGTGGCCGGCGAAGCCGTAGTCGAAGCCGTGCAGGGCGAAGGCGCGGCACGCGGCGGCGAGGTGCTCCTTGCGGTACTGGCGCTCCGCCTCGACGCTCTCGAACGCCGGGATCTCCGGGAAGATCAGGCCGTCCTGCTCCGGCTGGTAGATCGAGACGCGCTGCTTCGCCGCGGTCCGGGCGGTGTCCATCATCGCGTCGGGCATCGGGGTGTCGGGCATCGGGGGGTCCTTTCTTCGGGAGGGAGAAGGCGCTCAGCGGTTGACCAGGCGCTCGGGCATCGTCAGGGCGAGAAGGCTGCCGGCCAGCAGGCACGCGGCGAGGGTGCGGATGCCCAGGGTGGTCGAGTGGGTGGCATCGATGATCCATCCGACGCCGTAGGGACTGACGAAGCCGGCGAGGTTGCCGACCGAGTTGATGACGGCCATGCCGCTCGCGGCCGCCGCGCCGGCCAGGACCGAGGTCGGCAGGCACCAGAACTGCGCCAGCGTGAGGAGCACGCCCGTGGTCGCGACGGTGAGGGCGATCTCGGCGACGGCCGCATCCTTCGCGAACCAGACGCTGACCAGCCAGCCGGCCGTGCCGAGCATCCCCGGGACGACGATGTGCCAGCGGCGCTCCCGCGCGGCGTCCGACATGCGGCCGCAGACCACCATGCCGGCGGCAGCGGCGGCAGAGACCAGCGCCCAGCTCACCATCACCCGGGCGATCCACACGCGCGCGCCGACCTTGTGCAGAATGACGTTATGCCAACGGCCCCTTGCCTTGCCCCTTGGTCGAAGCAAACGGCCATTGATTTCACTGGGCACTTCGAACGGGAAGCAGCCGATGAAGAAGATGCCTGCACCCAGGCCATAGACAGTTTCGCTGAAGTGGAGATCGCCCAGCATCTGCAGTTTTGCGAAGCCTACGTTCACTCGATCCAGGTAGGCCGCAACGTAGCAGGCGAAGAGCAGCGGGATCAGGCGCCACGTCGCCTTGCGGTAGAGCTGCGCCTCCGTATCGACAACGGCTCCCGGGAGCACCAGTGCTTCGGATGACATGTTCACTTCCCAAGCAACGCCCTTGTGGCCGGGCTTCGGGGACATCCTGGATCGCGAGCCAGATTTGGCGCAAGCTAGGTTTTCTCACGCCAAGATGAATCTGATTCAATGCGCAGGTTGCCCAGCTTCCACGCCCTGAGAGCCTTCGAGGCAGCCGCCCGGCTGGGCAGCTTCGTGCGGGCTTCGGAAGAACTCCACATCACGGCCTCGGCGATCAGCCATCAGGTCCGGTCCTTGGAGGAGTACTTCGGCCGCCAACTGTTTGAAGCGGGATGGAGGGCCAAGGTCCTGACGGACGATGGAGCGCGCCTGTCGGCCGGCCTGGTCCATGCGTTCGATGCCATGGAGACCGCCTGTGCCGAAGTGACGCCGAAGGCGTCCGCGTCCATGCTGACCGTCCATTGCGCGCCAAGCTTCGCCGCCAAGTGGCTGGGTCCGAGGCTGTCCAGCTTCATGCAGCGCCATCCCTCCATCTCCATCCGGATGTCGTCGGGCGCGGGCAGCTACGACCTCATCAGGAACGAGGCGACGGATGTCGCGATCATCTATGGAGACGTGCCGGTCGGGCCAGGGATGTCGGCTGAACCCCTGGGGGAAGAGAATGTCACCGCGGTGTGCTCGCCGTCCCTGGCGGCTGGCCTGGCCGGCTACGGCCGGCGTGCCATGATGGCGCTCCCGCTGATCGAGTCGTCCGTCAGTCCCATCCGCTGGTCGGATTGGTTCGCGGCGAACGGCCTGGGCCGGCATCCGCAAACGCCCACGACCGGCTTCGACCGCGGCGCGCTCGCGGTCTCGGCCGCCGTTCAAGCCATGGGCGTCGCGCTCGAAACCGAGAGGTTCATCGAGGCCGAGCTTGCATCGGGGCAGTTGGTCATCCTTGGCGGGGGCCAGTTCCGGGCGATGCGGCGCGTGCTGCACCGCCTCCTGTCGAGAACCGGCCCGCACGTCCCGCACCGCGTGCGCGTTTTCAGGTCATGGCTTCTGGAGGAGGTGGGAATTCTGACCAGATCGCAGTAGCAGCTTTTCCGCGCAGCAACGGCGTCACTGGGACGTCGAATGCGGATCACTGCCTCCCATCACTTGCAGGCATATCCCGGACCGGCTCGTGCGGGGTCGTCGGCTCGCAAC
>CAXTTB010000444.1:0-3674 GCA_964246905.1 uncultured Acetobacteraceae bacterium
GCGTCTCCTGGATGCCGAACCCGCGCGACTTGAAGTCGGAGAACATCGGCTCGATACTCCATACGAGATGCCGCTGATAAGTTGACGCGACTCGGCGAGCCTCCACAGCTTGGCTTTCAGGCGTTGTGCGCCGTGGTGCGCTGGCTTGGATCGCGCGATGACCGGAAACTCGCTCCGCCCGGTTTGGGAGACCCTGCCGATCGAGCGGCAGCGGGGCCTGCTGCTCACGCTCGGGCAGATGGCGATGCGCCAAATCCGCAGCGCTCCGGTCGCCCGGCAGACGCCCATCGGGGAGACGGCCGATGACGACAGACGGGGATCTCCTGCCGCGGGCGCTGGCGGGCGTGTCCGAGAAGGTCTTCCGGCGGCATCGTGAGCGCCTGGCGATCGTCTACATCCGCCAGTCGACGGTGCAGCAGGTCGAGCGCCACCAGGAGTCGACACGGCTGCAATACGCCTTGGTCGATCGCGCCTTCCATCTCGGCTGGGCGCGGGAGACGATCGTGGTGGTCGACGACGACCTTGGCCGTTCCGGTGCCAGCATCGAGGGCCGGCTTGGCTTCCAGCGCCTGGTGGCGGAGGTCGGCCTTGGCCGCGTCGGGCTGGTTCTGGGCGTCGAGATGTCGCGCCTGGCCCGGTCATGCCGCGACTGGCATCAGCTTCTGGAGATCTGCGCCCTGTTCGATACGCTTATTGCCGACACCGATGGGGTCTATGATCCGGCCCAGTTCAACGATCGCCTGTTGCTGGGGTTGAAAGGAACGATGTCGGAGGCGGAGCTGCACATCCTCAAGGCGCGGATGCTGGAAGGGCGACGCGCCAAGGCTCGGCGGGGCGAACTCGGCAAGTCGGTGCCGATGGGGTATCTGCGCCGTTCCTCGGGCGTTGTGGTGCTGGACCCGGACGAGCAGGCGCAGGGCACGATCCGCCAGGTGTTCGACCTGTTCGAGCGCTTTCGAACGGTCGGCAAGGTGCTGAGCCATCTGGTCGAGCACGACATCCGGATGCCGGTGCGCACGCCCGGCGGCCCCGGCAAAGGGGAGCTTGAATGGCGCCGCGCCAACCGGCCCTCGCTGCACAATCTGTTCGGCAATCCGATCTATGCTGGTATCTATGCCTATGGCGTCCGGGCGACGGACCGGCGCCGTCAGAAGCCGGGGCGTCCCGGCACCGGGCGGCGTCCGCCCCGTGCCGGCGAGGCCGATGTGTTTCTGCCGGATCGGGTCCCGGCCTACATCACCCGCGAGCAGTTCGAGCGCAATCAGGCGCAGCTTCGCGCCAACCGGCCGGATCGTCTCGGACCGGTACGGGCCGGCACGGCGCTGCTGTCTGGCTTGCTGGTGTGCGGCCGGTGCGGATTGCGCATGACGGCGGCCTACAACAATGCCGGCCATGCGGCGCGCTACGCATGCACCGGGCAGAACTCGAGCTACGGCGAACCATTCTGCCAGTCGCTGAAGGCCGCGCCGGTTGATGCGCAGGTGACGTCCCTGATCCTGCAAGCGCTGGAACCGGCGGCACTGGAGGCCAGCCTGGCGGTCGCCGCCGACCTGCAAGCCGAACGCGCCGCTTTGGAGCAGCACTGGCGTCAGCGGCTGGAACGCGCGCAATACCAGGCCGACCAGGCGCGTCGCCGCTATGCCAGCACCGAGCCGGAGAACCGGCTGGTGGCACGGACGCTGGAGCGTGACTGGGAGGCGGCGTTGTCCGAGCAGGTGCGGCTCACGGCCGACTACGAACGTTTCCGGCGCGAACGCCCGCAATCGCCCACTCCAGCCGAACTGTCCGCGATCCGGCGATTGACGACTGACCTGCCGGCGCTGTGGCAGGCGCCGGCGACCACCGGCGAGGAACGTCAGACCATTGTGCGCTTGCTGCTCGAGCGCGTTCTGGTCACCGTGGTCGACGGCAGCGAACGGGTCCGGCTGGAATGCCACTGGCATGGCGGGAACCAGACGGCCCATGAGCTGGTGCGCCCGGTCGCACGGGTGAGGACGCTCAGCACCTACGCCGCCCTGGTTGCCCGCGTCGCTGACCTGCACCGGGCGGGCAACGGCTGCGCCGCCATCGCCGCGATCCTCAACCAGGAAGCCTGGCGCCCCGCCAAGCGGCGCGAGACCTTCAACCCTCCGATGGTGCGGCGCCTGCTGACCACGGGCGGGATCGTTGAACCCAGTCCTCGCCGGCCGCGGGCACTTCCGGAGCGAAAGCCGGATGAATGGACCATCCGCGAACTCGCCGGGGAACTCGGCGTGCCGCAAGCCACGCTCTACAACTGGGTGCAGAGCGGCCGCTTACGCAGCCGCCCGGTTCCGACCCGCAGCGGCCTTGCCAAGCTGGTGACCGCCGATGCTGCCACGATCGCCAAGCTGAAGACGATCCGGGCAACTCCGCCGCCCTGGCGGCGCTTGCCGCCGCCCGTTCTCCGAGACCAACCGACCGCTCGGTCTTGCGCATCGCCCTCCATCGCGGGCGATACCCAACTGTAATGCGTTACATAACGGGTTGTCGGCGACGAGAGCAGAGGGTGGAACTTCGGAGGTGCACTCGCATTCGAACGGAGTTGACGCCCGTTGCTCCGCAACACTTGGATTGGCATGGCGATCCGGCTTCACCTGGAATGCCGCGCTACCGGTCCAGACCACCCACCTTCTGATTCTTGAGAGGCGCCATGACTGGTCGATATCGATGCCCCAGCGGCGCGAATAGTCGAGTGTGCTGAGGTAGGAAGGCTCGGCGGACATGGCGATGATCCACGGCTCGGCGTGCCCGGCGTCGTGGATGATGCCGATGCTGGTGCTGACGCGCTTGCTGGTGAGCGCGACGTCCTGGAAGTAGTGCGCGCCCGAGAGGGCCAGGTCGCCCGTCGTCGCTTTGCGCGATCCGACCCACGCCAGCAGGTTGCCTTTGAGCCGCAGGCGGTAGTCCCACCCGCAATCCTGGCACCACCTGATCAGGTCCGGCGTTCCGTAGAAGCGGTCGCCGTGCAGGGTCACCCGCGCCTCGGCAGGCAGCCATCCGCGCACCGCGTCGAGCAGGTCCTGCTGCACGGCAAAGCCGATGGCGCCGTCGGTTTCCACGACGCGCCACGCCACCGGCAAGGCGCGCTCGCCCCAGCGCACGCTCAGCATCAGGACCTGGTGGCGGTCGGACACCTTGCTCTGGTCGAGGATCAGCGGGACCGGGCCGCCGGCCTCGGCCAAGCGCGCCAGGATCTCGCCGGCGAACGGCTGCATCACCGCGTCGCAAGACACCAGGCCGTTGGCCAGGAAGCGCGCGATCCATTGGTAGCCCATGTCCCAGCGGTCCGACCGGCGCGGCAGTCCGGACGCCAGCTCCACCAGATTGGCGCTGCGGACGTGCAGCATGGTGGCGACCAGAAGCGACAGCTTGTCGCGCTGCGTCTTGCGCTGCCCCGGCAAGCGTTGCTGCAGGTCAGCCTTGATCCCCTCCGCCCAAACGGCGATCCCGCTCGTTCCAACCACCTGTCGATCCCGCTCCAGAAAAGAGGCGGAAACCTTGCATCACACGCGGACTCCAGCCGTCAACCGTGCGCAGGGGAAAACTGATGGATGGTAAGGCAAGGCATGATGGCGATTGAAGCGGCATACCGTCAGGTCAGGCGACTTGCTCATTCGGACGCAAGCCTTGCTTGCCTGTAGTCCCCGTAAGGC
>CAXTTB010000445.1:0-3667 GCA_964246905.1 uncultured Acetobacteraceae bacterium
GTGTTGGCCTGGGGCTGGCCGGTCGCCGGGGCCGCGCTGACCGTCGGCCCGGCCGGCGGTGGCGCGGCCGCGACGGTCCGGCACGCGGCGTCGTCCTGATGGAACGCGTCGTCCGTCTTGCCCAGGCCCGGCATGGCGACCAGCGGCGCCGGCGGCGGCTGCGGCGCCACGCACCCGGCCAGCACGCCCGCCAGCAGCACAGACCCCAATGCAGCCTTCCTCATCACGGCATCTCCTTCGTCTTCCACAACTCAGCACGGAGTCCCCATGATGCAAGGCTCCGCGGCCGAAGGCATATGATGGCGACAAAGCCCTTGACGCGCGGCGCTTGATGCCGTCCCCCGTGCCGAACCCACCGAGGAACTCCACCAGTCATGCCGGCCACCGCGCAGATCATCTACCAACCCTACGTCGCCGGGCCGCGCGGCGCGCTCAAGCCCGGCACGCCGGTGGCCTGCCGCACGCCCGAGGAGGCGATGCGCCGGGCGGAACGGGCGCTGGCCGGCGGCTCCATCCTCGGCGCGCGGGTCGTGCGGGTGTTCCACGACGACGCGGCCGACGAGTTCGGCGCCCCGGAGTACCTCGGCGAGTTCGGCCAGGTGCCGGAGGAAGCGCCGTAGGGCGCCGCCTACCCGCGCCAGACCTCCTTGTAGTCCTGGATGAACGACCGCAGCGCCGTGGGCGGCCGTCCCAGCAGCCGCGCCAGGTCCGGCGTGACCTCCGCCGCCAAGCCGAGCCGGGCGGCGGTGTAAACCCCCGTCATGACCAGGCCCAACGCCCAGGGCCGCCCCGCCGCGCGGTTATGGCGCAGGAAGGCGAGGATGCCCGGGTCCCGGTAGGCGACGGGCCGGCCCAGCGCCTCCGACAGCAGGGCCGCAACTTCTCCCAAGCTGAACGCCTCGCCCCCGGTCAGCGTGTAGGCGCGGCGTTCGTGCCCCGGCTCGGTCAGGGTCCGCGCGGCCGCCTCCGCCACGTCGCGGACATCGACGAAGCTGGTGCGGCCCCGCCCGGCTGGCGCCCAGATCTCGCCGGGGCCGCTGATGTCGGCGCGGTGCACGGTCGCGAAGTTCTGCATGAAGTCGTTGGGCCGCAGATGCGTCCAGGGCAAACCCGACGCTTCCAGGAGCTTCTCGATGCCATGGTGCGGCAGCAGCGGGTTGCCGGCGGCGCCGCGCACCGACAGGAACGCCACCTGCCCCACCCCGGCCCGCCGCATGGCCGCGACGAACGGGCCGAAGGCGCGCCGCGGCCGGGCAAGCCGCGGCGGACGCAGCAGGAACACGCGCCCGACCCCGCGCAGCGCCGCGTCGAAGGTCTCGGGATCGCCGAAGTCGAAGCGGACCCGCTCGGCGTCCTTGCCGCCCGCGCCGCCGCCCGGGTCGCGGAGCGCCAGGCGCACCGGCGCGCGCCCGGCGAGGCGGCCCGCCACCTCACGTCCGACCAGGCCGCTGCTTCCGGTAATCAGGATCATGCCGTCTCCAAGCGTCCGCCCGGACGGCACATGGGATCGGCTGACCGCACCGGCATGGTCCCGCCGCGTCCGCCGCACGATCAAGCCTTCGCAAGCGTCGGCCCGAAAGCAGCAGGTCCTTTGTTGTGGTCCGACAAAGCCGTGTCTAAGCATCATTCTGCGGAGTGTGCTTGCACGCAGCAGGTAAAATGATGCGTCTTCAAAGACTCCTAAGCAGGCATTCGTGGCATAAGCCACGAATGCCTGCTTAGGGTGGCGCGCGGCCATGGCGGCCCGACCCGCCCAAGGTTCGCTCAAAGCGGCGGAACAACCGCCGCGGCACAGGGGGGTTAGACAAACGATGCGGCATTCCCATCGGAACGGAACGGAACGGCGCTGGTTGGCATGGCCGCTCGCGGTCGGCTGCGGGATGGCCCTCGCGGCGCCCGGCGCACAGGCGGCGACCGGGTGCCGGGTCGGCGAGATCGAGGCATTGGGGGTCAACGGCGTCACCGTCGTGTCCGCCACCGCCGTGCCCGCGTCCGGCACGACGCCCGCCTATTGCGACGTGGTGGGCCAGCTCAACACCCATGGAGGCAGCGCGCCGCCGGGTTCGGCCGGGTTCGAGATGCAGCTCCCGGACAACTGGAACGGCAAGTTCCTGTTCTACGGGGTCGGCGGCTTCGCCGGGGCGACCTATGCCGACTTCTCCGCCAACGTCGCGGACCGGCAGGGCGCGCTGGCCCGCGGCTACGCCACCGCGATCACCGACGCCGGACACCTGGGCGGCGGCACCGATGCGAGCTGGGCGCTGCTCGCCCCCGGCAAGCCGGACCGGGCCAAGATCGCCGACTACTACTTCCGGGCCACCCACCAGGTGACGGCCGCCGGCAAGCATCTCACCCGGCTCTTCTATGGGCGGGAGCTCGAGGCGGCGTATTTCGACGGCTGCTCCAACGGCGGGCGGCAGGCTCTGGTGGAGGCGACGCAGTTCCCGGGCGACTACGACGGCATCATCGCCGGCGACCCGTTCTTCGACCTCCGCTCCCTCATCGGCGCGGCGCGGCTGGCCAAGCAGCAGCTTTCGCCCGCGGCCTACATCCCGGCGACGCTGCTGCCCACGGTGGACGCCGCGGTCAACGCGAGCTGCGACAAGGCGGACGGGGTGGCCGACGGGCTGGTCCAGAACCCGGCCGCCTGCTCCTTCGATCCCCACAGCCTCGTCTGCACGCCCGGGCAGGAGGCAGGCTGCCTCAGCACCGGCCAGGCGGACACGCTCAGCGCCTACTTCACCGCGGTCCGCAACACCTTCGGCAGCCTGGTGTATCCCGGCTTCTCCGTCACCAACTTGGCGACCGGCTCCACCGGGCCGCTCGCCGGCGGCGGGGCCGACGTGTGGAGCACGGGCCTCGTGCCGCCCACGGACTTCAACGCGGCGGAGCCATGGGGCAACGCCGGGTTCAGCCCCTCCCCGGTCGGCTACCAGTTCGGCGACCACGGCATCCAGGACCTCGTGACACGGGACCCGGCGTTCAACATCCGCGACTACCCGGTTTCCGCCGAAGGCACCATCGACGACGACACGCTGGCGGTCTTCGACGCGCGGACCGGCGCCGGCGACGCATCGGACCCGGCCGGCTACGCCCGCTTCATCCGGCGCGGCGGCAAGCTGATCCTCTACCACGGCTACAGCGACCCGGCGCTCACGCCGTTCCGCACCACGACCCTGTACGACCAGCTCGCTGCCGCCCACGGCGGCTACGGCGCGCTGCAGGCCTCGGTGCGGCTGTTCATGGTGCCGGGGATGCAGCACTGCATCGGCGGCCCGGGGCCGAACGTGTTCGACACGCTGACCCCGCTCGACGCCTGGGTGCAGGACGGCACGGCGCCCGACAGCATCCCCGCCGCGCACTACGTCAACAACGACCCGGCCAAGCCGGTGGACCGCACCATGCCGCTCTGCCCCTACCCGACGCAGGCGGCGCATGACGGCGCGGGAGACGTGAACGCCGCCGGAAGCTGGAGCTGCGCGCCCAACCAGCACCTGCTGCAGGTCGGGCCGAACGGGGCGCAGGCCGGGCTGGTGGAGCGGTAGCCGGCTCAGCCGCCTCCGCCGACCAGCCTGTTCCGCCCGGCGCGCGCGCCCGCCGCGGCCGCCGCCCCCCCGGCCCCCGCGAACAGCCCCCCGGCGCCCTCCCAGCCGCCGCTCCGGTCATG
>CAXTTB010000446.1:0-3663 GCA_964246905.1 uncultured Acetobacteraceae bacterium
GGCATGAGCCAGGCCGCCAGCCCCGCCGCCAGCACGGCCAGCGCGGGCACCCGCCACCGGGGAGCCATGCGCGCCGCCGAAAGCAGCCCCTCCGCCATGGCCGGGAGGACGAAGGGCGACAAGGGCAGCAGGTAGCGCCCCTCGACCAGTTGCGAGCGGTAGGCCGCGACGTAGAGCAGCGGCACGGCCACGGCGAGGCTCAGGTCCCGCCATCGCCGCCGCCGGGCGAAGGAGGCGACGCCCAGCAGCCAGGCCATCCCGCCCAGCGCCGTGACGGCGTGCAGCAGGGTGAGCACGTCGTTGTGCAGCGGCCGGTGCGGCCGGTCCCACAGCAGCGTCGCCCGGCCCACCGCCGCGAAGGTGTCGGGGAAGGACAGGCCGAGCAGCCGGTAGGTCACGGCCGGGACGGCGAGGACGAGCGCGCCGGCGACGCCGGCCCGCACCGCCCGGGCGCCCCATCCCTCCACCTCCGTCAGCAGCAGGATGGCGAAGGCCGGGGCCAGCAGAAGGGCGTCGAGCCGCACCAGCGCCGCCGCCCCGAGCAGCAGCCCCGCCAGCGCCGTCCGGGGGACCGTCGGGCGGGTCCAGAACAGCAGCAGCGCCATGCAGGCCAGCGCGGCGGAGGGCATGTTGTCGTTCGGCAGGTAGGCGGTCTCGAAGACCGGCGGGAACAGGACGCAGCACAGCAGGGAGCGGGCGGGGCCGACCCGGTAGATCCGCCGCAGCAGCGCCAGCAGCACCCCTACCAGCACCAGGAGCGACCCGATGCCGAGCAGCCGGAACGCGGCCAGGCCGGACAGGCCGCCGAGCTGCTGCAGCCCCAGCACCGCGAGGCTGGTGCCGAGCCGGGTCAGCAGGAAGAACCGCCCGTTGAACGGGTAAAGCGGGTCGCCGAGGCCCGGGTCGCCGAGCGCGAGGGCATGGGCGTTCAGCACGACCTGCGGCTGGAACCCTTCGGAGTAGGGGATGGACAGCGCGGGCAAAGCGAGCCAGGCCGCGACGGCGGCGATCAGCGCGGTTGCGACGGCCGACCCCGGGCGTGTCGAACACCAGTTGATGGCTCGAGAGATGCGGTCCGCCATCCGGCGTCTCCAATGCTTATGGACCTGGGGGATTGCGCCCGCGGCTCAGGCCGGGACGCGGCGGCGGAGGGCGGCGCCCATGCGGTCCCGCAGCGCGTCCCACACCTTCGGCGCCTGCCATTTCACTATCAAGGCGTATAAGGGGAGGCCGACGACGCCGGTGATGGCCGCACGAAGCACGGGCACGTCGGCGAGGATGGGCAGCGCCGCGACGGCCAGCCCGGCACCCATCGCGGCGGCAGCGTAGGCAGCCGGCTGCAGGTGCATGAGCGCCACTTGCCAGGCCGTCAGCCCGATCCGCCGGAACACCAGGAACGCGTAGATCGGCTGGATGACCCCATAGAAGGCGCAAACGGCCCAGGCCACGCCGATGGCCTCCTGCCAAAGGGCGCCCACCGTCGCGAGCGCGAAGAACGCCGGCATCTGCATGACGACGTAGCGCAGCCCGGCTCGGAACTCGCCCCGCGCGGTGAGCAGCGTGCCCGCGACCCAGGACACCGCGTCAAAGGCCAGCCCGATGCTGAGGAGCTGGATGATGGGGATGGAGGCGGCCCATCGGTGATCGAAGAACCGGCTGATCAACGGTTCGGCCACCGCCGACTGGAGCAGGGCCACCGGCATCACGCAGAAGGACAGCAGCGTGGCGGCGTTGAGCACGGCGCGGCCCTGCCGCCCCGGGTCGGACCCGATCTGCACCAAGGCGGGGTAGAGGACGGCGCTGAAGTTGCCGGCCAGGGTCCATAACGGCTGTGCCGCCAGGCGAAACCCGAAATAGTACACGCCGACGGACGCCTGGGTCCCGACCAAGCCGAGCACGATGTAGTCGCCTTGGTTGATGAGGGAGATCAGCACCCGGTTGGCGAAAGTGACGGCGGTGTTGCCGATCACGTACTTCCACCGCGTCCGTTGGGGGCGGAGGTCCGGCTTGGCGGCGGCCAGGCGCCAGAACACGGCGGCGCGCAGCGCGGACACGACCGGCCCGGGCAGCACGAAGCTGTAGGCGCCGAAGCCGTACCAGGCGAGCACGACCGTCATCAGCGCCTGGCCGAGCGTCTCTACCGTGCCGTAGATCGCAAGGACGCCGAACTGCATGCGGGCGCGCAGGACCATCGCCGGCACGGCGCCCAAGGCCCCGATCGGCATGGCAAGCGCGAGGATGGCCAGCAGGCCGGTCAGCTCGGGCGCCTTGTAAATCACCGCCGCCACGGGCGAGACGGCCAGGACCAGCAGGCCCGCCGCCGACCCGAGGCTCAGGCTGATCCAGAAGGCCGGGCCGAGCCAAAGACGCAGGGCGCGCTCGCGCTGCAGCACCACGTCGTCGAGGCCCACGTTGGTCAGCGCCGCGGCGAGGCTGGTCACGGTGTAGGTCAGGCCGATGACGCCGAAATCCGCCGGCCGCAGCAGCGCCGCCAGCACCAGTTGGCTGAGCACGCTGCTGACACGGGTGACCACGTTCTGCGCCAGCATCCAGATCAGCCCGTGCAGCGCGCGGCGCCCCAGGGAAACGAACCCTGGGGCCACGATCCCCGGCGCAGACGCGCCCCCCGGCGCAGGCGCGTCCGGCCGGACCCGGCCCTTCAGTCCCTTCGTGCGAATGCCCCATCCCCCGTGGCCGGTGTCGCGCCGCCGCCACCCGCGGCCGGCCCAGCGAGCCATGCAGCAGGGTAGCACGCAAATGTGCGAGAACGGCATAGCGGCATACATGAGCAAGGCGCGTCCCGCACCGATGACGGCGGGAGTGCGGCGTCTGGGTTACGGCGCCGGGATGACGCTGACGTGCGCCGCCACGATGCGCCAGCCTGGCGGCATCCGCGCCCAGCTCTGCTGCTGCCGCCCGAGCGCGTCCGGCGCGGCGTCCCGCGTGTACAGGGTGCTCGCCGTGGCGAAGTCGCGGCCGAAGGTGGTGATGACGGTGCGCTCCAGCGTCCGCGCCAATCCCTGCGCCGGGCGGGCGGCCCGGAAGGCGCGGATTGCCTCGATGCCGTGCAGCACCTCGCCCACGCCATAGCGCACGGTGCGCCCGTCGTCCCAGAACAGCTCGTCGAGCACCGCGAGGTCGTTGGCCATGAGGGCGCGCTCGTAGCGGGCGAAGGCGGCCTGCACCTCCGCCAGCACGTCCGGCAGGTTCACGTCCATGACGGGTCCTCCCCGGCGGCGCCAGCGACGCCCACTTGTTCGAGATGGGCCGCGACGCGCAGGCACACGTCCTCCCGCCAGGGCGCCGCCACCACCTGCACGCCGAGCGGCAGGCCGGGACCCGTCACAGGCACGGCGGCGACCGGCAGGCCCAGGCAGGAGAACGGCTGGGCCAGCAGGCCGATCGTGGCGCGCAGCGGCAGGTCCTGGCCGCCGAGATGCAGCAGCTTCTCTCCGAGCCGCGGCGCCGGGCAGGGAGTGCTGGGGGCGAGCAGCGCGTCGAAGCGGCCGAACAACGGCATCATCGCCTCCCGCGCCGCCCGGCGCTGCCGCTGCGCCGCGACGTACAGGCTGCCCGGCACCAGCGCGCCCGCGATCAGGCGGTCCCGCACCTCCGGGTCGAACTCCGCCGCCCGCGTCCGCAGCCGCCCGAGGTGCAGTGCCG
>CAXTTB010000447.1:0-3662 GCA_964246905.1 uncultured Acetobacteraceae bacterium
CTGGCTGTTCGCCTCCGTCGATCAGAACCAGGCGGCGGTGCGCTCCGGCCACCTGCTCTGGGCCGCGCTGTCGGAGGAGGCGGTGGCAGCCCGGCTGCTTGAGGCGGCGCCGCTGCTGCGCCGGATCGTGCCCGACGTGCTGCGGCGCGACTTCGAGAGCCTGGTGGCCGGCAGCGAGGAAGCGGTTCCGTCCCACGCTGAGCCGGGGGCCGCGCCGGACGCGGCGCCCGCCCGCACAACGACGCCCGCGCTCGACCGCTTCACCGAGGACCTCACCGCCCGCGCCCGCTCCGGCAGGATCGACCCGATCCTCGGGCGCGACGCGGAGATCCGCCAGGTCATCGACATCCTGACCCGGCGGCGCCAGAACAACCCGATCCTGACCGGCGAGGCCGGCGTGGGGAAGACCGCGGTCGTGGAGGGCCTGGCGCTGCGGATCGCCGCCGGCGACGTGCCGCCGGCGCTGGCGGGCGTGACGGTCCGCACGCTCGACCTCGGCCTGCTGCAGGCGGGCGCCGGGGTGAAGGGCGAGTTCGAGAACCGATTGCGCTCGGTGATCGACGAGGCGCAGTCGGGTGCCGTGCCGGTGATCCTGTTCGTGGACGAGGCGCACACGCTGATCGGCGCCGGTGGGGCGCCGGGCCAGGGGGACGCGGCGAACCTGTTGAAGCCGCCGCTGGCCCGCGGGGAGCTGCGCGTGATCGCGGCGACCACCTGGGCCGAGTACAAGAAGTACATCGAGAAGGACGCGGCCCTCGCCCGGCGCTTCCAGCCGGTCAAGGTCGATGAGCCGTCGGAGCCGGTGGCGGCCGGGATGGTGCGCGGCCTCCTCGCCTCGCTGGAGGCGCACCACGGCGTCCGCATCCTCGACGAGGCCGCGGAGGCCGC
This sequence comes from uncultured Acetobacteraceae bacterium, assembly GCA_964246905.1. Classification (GTDB taxonomy): domain Bacteria; phylum Pseudomonadota; class Alphaproteobacteria; order Acetobacterales; family Acetobacteraceae; genus CAHJXG01. The sequence goes on from CAXTTB010000447.1 coordinate 889, forward strand.
GGTCCGCCTGTCCGCCCGCTACATCCAGGGGCGGCAGTTGCCGGACAAGGCGGTGAGCCTGATCGACACCGCCTGCGCCCGCGTGGCCATGAGCCAGGCGGCGACGCCGCCCGCGGTGGAGGACCGGCGCCGGCGCATGACGGCCATCGCCGCGGAGGCCCGCGTGCTGGGGCGCGAGGAGGTGTCCGGCGCGGACCATGCCGACCGGCTCGCGGCGCTGGGCCGGGAGCAGGAGAGCTTGGAGGCCGAGCTTGCGGAGCTGCAAGCGCGCTGGGAGGAGGAGCGGCGCCTGGCGGCGGAGCTGGCCGGGCTGCGCGCGCGGGCCGAGGACAGCCCGGGCGACATGCCGCTGCGCGCCGAACTGGCCGATGCCGCGGCGGCCCTGCGCCGCCTGCAGGGGGAGCGGCCGATGGTGTTCCCGGTGGTGGACGCGCAGGCGGTGGCGGAGATCGTCGAGACCTGGACCGGCATCCCCGCCGGGCGGATGCGGGCGAACGAGGTTGCCGCGGTGCTGGACCTGCGGCAGGCGCTGGCGCAGCGCGTCGTCGGCCAGGACCACGCGCTGGAAGCGGTGTCGCAGGCGATCCGCACGTCGCGCGCCGGCCTCACCGACCCGCGCAAGCCCGTGGGCGTGTTCCTGATGGCCGGCACCTCCGGCGTCGGCAAGACGGAGACCGCGCTGGCGCTGGCCGACATCCTGTACGGCGGCGAGCAGTCTCTCACCACCATCAACATGAGCGAGTTCAAGGAGGAGCATAAGGTCTCGCTGCTGATGGGCAGCCCGCCGGGCTACGTCGGCTACGGCGAGGGCGGCGTGCTGACGGAGGCCGTGCGGCGCCGCCCGCATTCCGTGCTGCTGCTGGACGAGATCGAGAAGGCGCACCCCGGCGTGCAGGACGTGTTCTTCCAGGTGTTCGACAAGGGCACGATGAAGGACGGGGAGGGCCGGGACATCGACTTCCGCAACACAGTCATCATCATGACCACGAACGCCGGCACCGGCCTGATCGACAAGCTGTTCGCCGATCCCGAGACCGCGCCGGACGCCGAGGGGCTGGCGGAGGCGCTGCGCGGCGAGATGGCGAACCACTTCAAGCCTGCCTTCCTGGGGCGCCTCAGCCTGGTGCCGTACTTGCCGCTCGGCCCGGACACGCTGCGCCGGGTCGTGGACCTGCAGCTCGCCCGCGTGGCGCGGCGGGTGGAGCGCAGCTACGGCGCCACGGTGGTGGTGAGCGACGCGGCCCGGGACATGATCGCCGCGCGGTCGGCCCAATCCTCTGCAGGCGCCCGCAGCATCGAGTTGTTCCTCTCGCAGAGCGTGCTGCCCGACCTTTCGACGCGCTTCCTGTCGCGCATGGCGGACGGCTCGCCCGTGTCCCGGGTGCTGATCGACGCCGCCGATGGCGCGATCCGCTGCGCCGTGACATAGCCGGCCAGGGCTGTCGCACTTGGGAGGAAGGGGGGGGGGGGGGGGGGGGGGGGGGGGGGGGGGGGGGGGGGGGCGGGGGGCGGGGGGGGGGGGGGGGGGGGGCGGGGGCGCGCCCCCCCCCCCCCCGCCCCCGCCGCCCCCCCCCCCTTGCCTTTCCCGTCCCCGGGTTGGACAGCCGCCTGGGATGTTGCTCTAAAGCGGCTCTCGGCGGGGGTGGCATGGCGGGTCGCGGGAAAGCCTGGCTCTGGTTCGGCGCGATGGCCGCCGTGGCCGCGGCGGCGGCCTACTTCGTGCTGGACCGTCCGGAGAAGGGCAAGGCCGCCGCACCGCCCCCGGCGCCCATCCTCGCCGCGCCAGTGCAAAGCGGCGACGTGCCCATCGAGCTGGACGCGCTGGGCCGCGTGTCCGCCTACAACACCGTGACGGTGCGGGCGATGGTGGGCGGCCAGGTCAAGCGCATCGCCTTCGCCGACGGCCAGGCCGTGGCGGCGGGCGACACGCTGGCGCAGATCGACCCCCGCCCGTTCCAGGCGACGGTGGACCAGGACAAGGCGATGGTGGACCGCGACCGCGCCAACCTGGCCAACGCGGAATCGGACCTGCGCCGCTACGGCCCGCTCCTGAAGCAGGGCGTCATCTCGGCGCAGCAGGTCGAGACCCAGAAGTCCCAGGTGTCGCAGTTGCGCTCCACCGTCGCCGCCGACCTCGCGGCGCTGTCCCGCGACCAGGTGCAGCTCGGCTTCACCACCGTGACCGCGCCCATCGCCGGCGTGCTGGGCCTGCGCCTGGTCGATGTCGGCAACGTCGTGTCGCCGGGCGACCCGGGCGGCCTCGTGGTGCTGACGCAGGTGCAGCCGATCGCCGTCCTGTTCACCGTGCCGCAGTCCGCCCTGTCCGACATCCGGGCGCGGCAGGCGGCGGCCGGGCCGCAGGGCCTCGTGGTGGAGGCCTGGGCGCAGGACGGGTCGCGCAAGCTCGGCGAGGGCCGGCTGGAGGCGCTGAGCAACCAGGTGGACGCGACGAGCGGCACCCTCACGCTGAAAGCCGCCTTCCCCAATGCGGACCGGGCGCTGTGGCCCGGCGCGTCCGTGCTGGCCCGCCTGGTGCTCGACACGCAGCAGGGCGGGCTGACCGTGCCCTCCGCCGCGCTGGACCAGGGGCCGCAAGGGCCGTTCGTGTGGGTGGTGGGCGACGGCACGGTGAAGGCGGCGGCGGTGCAGGTGCGGCAGATCGCGAACGGCCGGGTGCTGGTGTCGCAGGGCCTGCAGGCCGGGCAGAGCGTCGTGACGGACGGGCAGTACGGCCTGTCCGACGGGGCGCACGTGACGGTGCAGCAGGGTGGGGC
>CAXTTB010000448.1:0-3650 GCA_964246905.1 uncultured Acetobacteraceae bacterium
CATCCTGGCCGGGCGCAACAGCCTTGACATGCGGGAAATGGGCTGGTGGCGGCCTGCCGCCGGGATGGCCGCCTATGCGCTGATGCTGGGCGGCCACGCGCACCTTATCGGCGTCTCGCCCTGGCCAGCCTAGCGCCAGGCGCATGACCCAGGCGGTGGTGGTCGGCGCCGGCGGCGGGCTGGGCCGTGCGCTGGCGGCGGCGCTGGAGGCGGGTGGCGCCTACGGCCGGGTCACGCGCCTCGGCCGCGGCAGCGCCCCGCCGCTCGACTTGCTGTCGGAGCCGGGCATCGCCGCCGCGGCGTCCTGGGCGGCAGAGCAAGGCGAAATTCGCCTCGTGCTGGACGCCACCGGCTTCCTGCACGACGCCCGTTTCCGGCCGGAGCGCGGCTGGCGCGACATCGACCCCGCCCACATGGCGCACGCCTTCGCCGTCAACGCCATCGGCCCGGCGCTGCTGATGAAGCATTTCTGCCCGCGGCTCGCCCGTGAGGGCCGCGCCGTGTTCGCCACGCTGTCCGCCCGCGTCGGCAGCATCGGCGACAACCGGCTGGGCGGCTGGCACAGCTACCGCGCGTCCAAGGCCGCGCTGAACCAACTGGTGCGGACCGCCGCGGTGGAGCTGCGCCGGCACAACCCGGCGGCCCTCTGCGTGGCGCTGCACCCGGGCACGGTGGACACGGCGCTGTCTGCGCCCTTCGCCAAGGCCGGCCTCGATGTCCGCCCGCCCGACGCGGCGGCCGGCGAGCTGCTGGCGGTGCTGGATGGGTTGGGGGCGGAGCACAGCGGCGGGTTCTACGACCAGCACGGGGCGCCGGTCCCGTGGTGACGGCAGCTACAGCCCCGCCATCTCCCGCCACTCGGCCTCCGTCACCGTCGCAACGCCCAGCTCCGCCGCCTTCTTCGCCTTCGACCCGGCGTCGGCGCCGAGGATCAGCAGGTCCGTCCGCTTTGACACGCTGTCGGTGACGCGGGCGCCCAGCGCCTCCGCCCGCGCCTTGGCCTCCGGGCGGCTCATGGTCTCCAGCGTGCCGGTGAACACCAGGTTCTTGCCGGACAGCGCGCCGTCCGCCGCGGCCGTGGGCTTGGCATCCTCGATGGTGAGCAGCGCCGCCAGGTCGTCGAGCGCCAGGAGGTTGCGCGGCTCGACGAAGAATGCCGCCAGCTCGTCCGCCAAGGCCTTGCCGACCCCCAGGATGCTGCCGAGGGCCGAACGCTCGTCGCTGCCGACCGTGGTCGCCGCCAGCATCTGCGCGCGCCAGGCGGCGTAGGTGGTGTAATGCCGGGCCAGCAGCTTGGCATTGGTCTCGCCGACCCGGCGGATGCCGAGCGCGAAGATGAAGCGGCCGAGCGGCACGGTGCGCCGGCTCTCGATGGCCTGCATCAGGTTGCGGACGGACTTCTCCTTCCAGCCCTCGCGGGTCAGCAGCTCGGCACGGTGCCGCTCCAGCCGGAAGATGTCGGCCGGGCCGTGCAGCCAGCCGAGGCCGTGGAACTCGTGGATGGTCTTCTCGCCCAGGCCCTCGATGTCGAAGGCGCCGCGGGACACGAAATGGATCAGCCGCTCGACGGTCTGCGCCGGGCAGATCAGGCCGCCGGTGCAGCGGCGCACCACCTCGCCCGCGGCGCGCACCGCGAGGCTGCCGCAGGCCGGGCAGGTTTCCGGCGGCACGAAAGGCGCGGCGCCGTCCGGGCGACGCTCCGGCATGACCCCGACGATCTGCGGGATCACGTCGCCGGCGCGCTGCAGCACCACGGTGTCGCCGACGCGCACGTCCTTGCGGGCGATCTCGTCCTCGTTGTGCAGGGTGGCGCGGGTGACGAGCACGCCGCCGACGTTCACCGGCGCCAGCCACGCCACGGGGGTCAGCGCGCCGGTGCGGCCGACCTGGATACGGATGTCCTGCAGGGTCGTGACCGCCTGCTCCGCCGGGAACTTCCAGGCGATGGCCCAGCGCGGCGCCCGGCCGACGAAGCCGAGGCGGCGCTGCAAGGCGAGGTCGTCCAGCTTATAGACCACGCCGTCGATGTCGTAGCCCAGCCCGGCGCGGGCCAGGGCAGTCTCCGCCTGGAACGCCTCCGCCTCCGCCTCGCCGGCCAGCAGGCGGGACAGCGGGTTGACCTGGAAGCCCCAGGCGCGGAGCTGCTCCAGGTAGGCGGAGTGGGTGCCGGGCACGCTCCCCTGCACGTCGCCCAGGGCGTAGGCGAACAGGGACAGCGGGCGCGTCGCGGTGATGGCCGGGTCAAGCTGGCGCAGCGACCCGGCGGCGGCGTTGCGCGGGTTGGCGAACACCTTCTGCCCCGCCGCCGCCTGCGCCGCGTTGAGCGCCAGGAAGTCCGCCTTGGTCATGAACACCTCGCCGCGGATCTCGATCAGGGCGGGGCAGGGGCCGTGCAGGCGGTCGGGCACGGACCGCATGGTGCGGAGGTTCGCCGTCACGTCCTCCCCCTCCGCCCCGTCGCCGCGGGTCGCGCCGCGCAGGAGCGCGCCATCCTCGTACAGCAGGCTGATGGACAATCCGTCGATCTTCGGCTCGGCGACGAAGGACAGCCCGGCGTCCCCCGGCAGGTGCAGGAAGCGGCGGATGCGGGCGCAGAACTCGGTGAAGTCCGCGGGCGCGAAGGCGTTGTCGAGCGACAGCATCGGCACGCGGTGGCGCAGCTTGGCGAACCCGGCGGTGGGCGCGGCGCCCACCCGGCGGGTCGGGCTGTCGGGGCGGATCAAATGGGGGAAATCGGCCTCGATGGCCGCGTTGCGCTGGCGCAGCGCGTCGTACTCCGCGTCCGTGACGAGCGGCGCGTCGTGCTCGTGGTAGGCCTGGTCGTGCCGGGCGATTTCCGCGGCAAGCGCCGCGAGCGCCTCCGCCGCCTCCTCCTCGGTCATTAGGCAGCCGTGCCGAGCAGGCTGTCCGCGGCGGCGCGGGCGGCCTCCGTCACGCTTTCGCCGGCGAGCATCCGGGCGATCTCCTCCCGCCGGGCCGGCAGGTCGAGCGAGAGCACGCGGGGCGCTGCCCGGTTCTTGGCGGCGATCTTGGCGACCTGCAGGTGGGCCGCGCCGCGCGCCGCGACCTGCGGGCTGTGGGTGACGACCAGGACCTGCACCTGGTCCGCGACGCGCGCCAGCCGGTCGCCCACCGCCGCCGCCGTGGCGCCGCCCACGCCGCTGTCCACCTCGTCGAACACGAGCGTCGGCACCGAGCCGCCGCTGACCAGCACCACCTTCAGCGCCAGCATCAGGCGGGACAGCTCGCCGCCCGAGGCGATCTTGTCGAGCGCGCCCGGCGCCTGGCCGGGGTTGGTGGCGATCAGGAACCGCACCGCGTCCGCCCCGGCGGCGCCCCAGCGGGCCTCCTCTAACGCCTCGACCTCCACCGTGAACCGCGCCTTGTCGAGCCGGAGCGGCGGCAACTCGCCCGTGACCGCTGCTTGCAGGCGCTTGGCGGCAACCTGCCGCGCCGCAGTCAAAGCGCTCGCCGCCGCGGCATAGGCGGTGCGGGCGGTGGCCGCCTCGTCCTCCAGCGTTGCGATCTCGGCCGCGCCTGTATCGAGCGCCGCGAGGCGCCCGCGCAGGCCGGCGAGCAGAGCGGGCAGTTCGACAACGGCCGTGCCGTGCTTGCGGGCCGCGGCGCGCAGGGCGAACAGCCGCTCCTCC
>CAXTTB010000449.1:0-238 GCA_964246905.1 uncultured Acetobacteraceae bacterium
GCGCCGCACGTCGGCGTATGGCGCTTCGCTTATACGCCCTACGAGCTACGAGCCGCGCCGCAGCAGCGCCAGGATGCCGTCGAGCTGGTCCAGGGTCCGGTACTGGATGCGGACGCTGCCGCCGGCGCCGTCGAACTCGATCCGCACATGCAGGCCGAGCCGGGCCGCGAGGTCGCCCTCCAGCGACGCGATCTCCCGGTCGCGCGGCGGCCCCCGCTCGGCTTGCGACCGGACGCGC
>CAXTTB010000449.1:248-833 GCA_964246905.1 uncultured Acetobacteraceae bacterium
GGCCAGCACGGTGCGCGCCGCCGCCTCCGGCGCCGAGTGGCCCAGCAACGCGCGGGCGTGCCCGGCGGAGAGCGCGCCGGATTGCACGTAAACCTGTACGCCGCTCGGCAGGCCCAGCAGGCGCATGGTGTTGGCGACGTGGCTCCGCGACTTGCCGACCAGGCCGCCCAACTGGTCCTGGGTGAGGCCGAACTCGCCCATCAGCCGCTTGTAGCCCTGCGCCTCCTCGATGGGGTCGAGGTCTTGGCGCTGCAGGTTCTCCACCAGGGACGCCGCCATGGCGTCCGCGTCGGACAGCTTGCGGACGAGGACCGGCGCCTCAATCAGCCCGGCGGCCTGGGCGGCCCGCCATCGGCGCTCGCCGGCGATGATTTGGTAGCGCCCCGGCGCCGCCGGGTGCGGGCGCACCAGGATCGGCTGCAGCACGCCCTGCTGCTTGATGGAGGCGGCAAGCTCCTCCAGCCGTCCCGGGTCCATGGCGACGCGCGGCTGGAACGGCCCCGGTTCCAGGGAGGCGAGCGGCAGGGCGGCGCGCGGCCCGGCGTCCGGCCCGGCGCCGGGCGACGTGTCCCCGAACAGCGCCGC
>CAXTTB010000449.1:843-2487 GCA_964246905.1 uncultured Acetobacteraceae bacterium
CGGGCCACTGTCGCGCAATGGCATGCCGAACGGGCGGCGCGGCGTCCGAAGCGGCGCCGGGCTGCGCGTCCCCGAACAACGCCGCGAGGCCGCGGCCCAGGCGGGGGGAGCTGTCGCGCTCCGTCACTTGCCGCGCTGCTCCCGCCGCAGCACCTCGACGGCGAGGCGGAGGTAGGCCTGCGCGCCGGGCGAGCGGAGGTCGTAGAGCATGAGCGGCTTGCCATGGCTCGGCGCCTCGGACACCCGCACGTTGCGGGGGATCACCGTCTGATAGACGAGGGGTCCGAAGTAGCTGCGGACGTCGGCAGCGACCAGCTCCGAGAGGTTGTTGCGCTTATCGAACATCGTCAGGACGATGCCTTGCAGGGCAAGGCGTGGGTTGAGGTGCTGCTGCACGCGCTCGATGGTGCGGACGAGCTGGCTGATGCCTTCGAGCGCGAAGAACTCGCATTGCAGCGGCACCAGCACCGCGTCGGCGGCGACCAGGCCGTTGATGGTGAGCAGGCCGAAGGAGGGCGGGCAGTCGATCAGCACGAAGCTGTGGCGCCCGGAGGCGGCGGCGAGCGCCTGGCGCAGCCGGTACTCGCGCCGCTCCGACCCGGCCAGCTCGATCTCCGCCCCGGCCAGGTCGGCGTCCGCGGGCAGGATGCTGAGGTTCGGGATGTCGGTGGCGACCTCGTTGTCGGCCACGCTGTCCTCCCCGAGCAGCGCGGTGTAGGTCCCGCGCTCCCGCCGGGTCTGGCCGATGCCCAGCCCGGTCGAGGCGTTGCCTTGCGGGTCGAGATCGACCAGCAGCACGGTTTCCCCGGCGGTCGCGAGCGCCGTCGCGAGGTTGATCGCCGTCGTGGTCTTGCCGACGCCGCCTTTCTGGTTGGCGATGGCCAGGATGCGGGTCGGGTGCGCGGCGCCGGGCGGCGGGGCGGCCTCGGTCGGCTGCTCAAGCATGGGCGATCCCGGTGACGGCCAGGATGGTCGAGCCGGCGTCGTGCGGGTGGTCGAACCGCTTGATGTCCATGCGCCAGTGCTGCTCCGCCCGGGCGATCTCGTCATCGGCCCGCGCGCCCTTCGCGAACAGGGCGGTGCCGCCGGGGGCGAGCAGGCGGTGGGCGTGCGCCAGGAGCGTCGCGAGCGGCGCCAGGGCGCGGGCGGTGATCAGCGGGACGGGGGGCAGGGACAGCTCCTCGATGCGCGTGCAATGCACTTGGACGGGTGCCCCGGTTACACGCTGGGCCTCGATCAGGAAAGCGGCTTTGCGCTGATCGGCCTCGATGAGGTCGAAGGGGATGCCGGACGCCAGGGCCACGACGAGGCCGGGGAAGCCCGCGCCGGAGCCGAGGTCCATGCCGCGCACGGTGCCCGCGGGGATGAGCGGCACGAAACGCAGGCTGTCCAGGATGTGGCGCGGCCACAAATGGTCGCGGTCGCCTTGGGAGACCAGGTTGATCGCCTTCGTCCATTTCTGCACGAGTGCTGCGAATTGCTGAAGCCGCTCTGCTGTTCCATGGGGAACCGCGTCCAATGCATCGGGCGTCAATCGTTCATTCTCCCGTCGCCCGGGGCAGAAGGCCAACGGCTTTTCCCCAGGGCCCCACAGGGGCCGCCGGCTCCCGGCCCCCAGACGGTTACACCCCCGCCCCCCCCGGC
>CAXTTB010000449.1:2497-3645 GCA_964246905.1 uncultured Acetobacteraceae bacterium
GGGGCCCCACGCCCTCGGGGGTGCCCCCGGCCCCACCGGGGGGCCGCCCCCCCCAGGCCCCGACTCGTTTCCAGCGCCGGCCCGGCATGACAAAGCGTTCGGCACGGCCTAACATGCCGGGCGTGCGCCGCGAAGCCGGCGGCCACGTTGACGAGGCCCTGATTGCCGCAACTGTCCATCCACGCCCCGTTCGGCGCCCTGACGTTCTCGGAGGACGAGGGCGCCATCGTGGCCGTGGACTGGGGCTGGGGGCGCGACCAGGAGGAAACCCCGCTTCTGGCCCAGGCGCGCGAGCAGATGCACGAGTACCTCGACGGCGGACGGCAAGGCTTCGACCTGCCGGTCCGGCCAGCCGGCTCCGCCTACCAGCACAGGGTCTGGGCGACTCTGGCGTCGATTCCATGCGGGCAAACATGGACGTATTCGACCGTCGCGCACAGGGTCGGCGGCAATGCCCGGACTGTCGCGGCGGCTGCCCGGCGCAACCCGCTCCCCATCCTCGTCCCGTGCCACCGGGTGGTCGGCGCCCACGGCCTGGGCAGCTACGCGGAGGGGCAGGGCCTGGACACGAAGCGTTATCTGATCCAACTCGAAACCCGACCCGCATGACAGGCCGTCGGTCGCGGCGCACTGAGGAGACGTAACGATGGCGCATGCAATCCGCATCCACGCCCCGGGCGGGCCGGAGGCCATGCAGTGGGACGACGTGCCGACGCCGGAGCCTGGCCCGGCCGAGGTGCTCGTCCACCACACCGCAATCGGCCTGAACTACATCGACGTCTATTTCCGGAACGGGCTGTACAAGGCGCCGTCCCTGCCGGCGACCCTGGGCATGGAGGCGGCGGGCGTCGTCAAGGCGGTCGGCTCGGACGTGACCAGCCTTTCGGTCGGCGACCGCGTCGCCTACGCCACTGGGCCGATCGGGGCCTATGCCACCGACCGGGTGATCTCCGCCGACCGGGTGGTGCGCGTGCCCGATGGGATCAGCGACCAGACGGCGGCGGCGATGATGCTGCAGGGCATGACGGCGCAGTACCTCCTCCGCCGGACCTATGCCGGGAAGAGCGGCGCCAGGCAGTCCAGGCTGGCGGTTAAGGTGTCCTTGCCCACGCTGTCGTACGCGACCGGCACCATCTTGCCGCCGGTGA
>CAXTTB010000450.1:0-3630 GCA_964246905.1 uncultured Acetobacteraceae bacterium
CCTAAGCAGGCATTCGTGGCGCAAGCTACGAATGCCTGCTTAGGCGCCGGGTCAGGGGTCCCGGCTCAGCCCCTTCTGCGCCAGCGCCGCCAGGTAGGCGTCCCACAGCGCCGCCTGCTCCTGGCCCATCTTGTGCAGCAGCGCCCAGGAGTAGATCCCGGTATCGTGGCCGTCGGTGAAACGGATTCGCACGGCGTAGTGGCCAATCGGCTCGACGGCGGCGATCCCGACCCCGCGCTTGCCGGCTACGGTCTGCTTCTGGTCCGGCGAATGGCCCTGCACCTCGGCGCTGGGACTCTCCACCCGGAGCAGCTCGGCAGGCAGCGAAACCTTGGTCTGGTCGTCGAAGTCCAGTTCGAGCCGCTGCGTCGCCCGCCGGACGCGGATGTCGGTCGGGCGCGGCGTCACGTCTCGTCCGCCGACGCGTCGTCGAGCAGGCGCGCTTCCTCCGGCAGCATGATCGGGATGCCGTCGCGCACGGGGAACGCGAGGCCGGCCTTGCGGCTGACCAGCTCCTGCGCGGCGCGGTCATAGGTCAAGGGACCCTTGCTGACCGGGCAGACCAGGATGGCGAGCAGGCGGGGGTCGATGGCCGGGGCGTCAGGCATGGCGCCGGCCCTAGCTCGCGGGCCGGCCTTGCCGCCCCGCATCGGTGGAATGCGCGCCCATCTGCAGCAGGGTCAGCAACGTGCTGGCCAAGTCGCCCGGCGCCGGCGCTTCCAGCAGGGCCTGCTTCTCCACGGGATCGAACGGGCAGACCATGGCCAGGGTTACGACCAAGGCGTTGTCCGGCAGCTCGTTGATCGCGTCCCAGTTCGCGTCGAACCCGCGGGCATGGAAGTAGGTGCGGAGCGCCCGGGTCAGCGCGTCCCGGTCGATGGCGGACGCCGCGGGCTTGTCGTCCAGGTCGTCCCGGAACCGCGCCAGGTCCGCCCGCACCCGGCGATAGCCGCGCTGCATCTCCAACTCCACGCTGATCGCGAAGCGGACCATGCCGGTCAGGGTGATGAGGTAGCGCCCGTCGTTCGTCTCGCTGAACGAGGACAGGCGGCCGAGGCAGCCGACCTTGTACAGCGCGGGTCCGCTGGGCGTCTGCGGCCGGTTCTCGTCCGGCTGCACCATGCCGATCACCCGGCCCGCCGCCAGCGCGTCCTCCACCATGGCGCGGTAGCGCGGCTCGAAGATGTTGAGCGGCAGCTTGCCCTGCGGCAGCAGCAGCGCGCCGCCCAGCGGGAACACCGGGAACTCCGTCGGCAACTTGTCCGAGCCGGTCTGGGACATGGGCCTACCGGAACAGCAAGGCCGACAGCTTGCGCCGCGCGGCCAGGGTGGCGGGATCGGTCAGGCCCCAGGCCTCGAACAGCTTCAGAAGCTGCATCCGCGCCGCGTCGTCGTTCCAGGTGCGGTCGTGCTTGACGATGTGCAGCAGCGCGTCCGCGGCCTCCGCCCGGCGGTCGCTGGCGTTCAGCGCGGCGGCGAGGTCGTAGCGGGCCTGGTGGTCATCCGGGTCGGCGGCGAGCCGGCGCTCGAACTCCCCGAGCTGGCTGCTGGCCCGGCGCCCTTCGTCGGCCAGCAGCAGCGCGCTCCGCGCCCCGCTGATCTCGGCGTGCTCGGCGATGGCCGGGGGGATCTGCTCCAGGGCCTCCCGGGCCTGGTCCTCCTGGCCGAGCGCCATCAGCACGCGGATCAGCCCGGCCCAGGCGGCGGGGTTCTCCGGCTCCTCCTGCAGCAGGGTGCTGAACAGGCTGCCGGCCTCCTCGAACTGCGCGGCCTCCATCGCGGCCTTGGCTTCCGCCAGCAGGTCCGCCGCCGGCATAGCGCCGCCGGCCAGCTTGAGCAGGCTCTCGACGAAGCGCTTGACCTCGCTTTCCGGCAGCGCGCCCTGGAATAAATCGGCGATCTGCCCCTGCCAGAAGGCGGCGACCGTGGGCACGGACTGCAGCGGCAGGCCGATCTGCGCGAGCTGCTGGACCAGCGCCCGGTTGGCGTCGATGTCGATCTTGACCAGCTTGACCCGGCCGCCCGCCGCCCGCGTCACCTTCTCCAAGGCGGGCGTGAGCTGCTTGCAGGGGCCGCACCAGGTGGCCCAGAAGTCCACCAGCACGGGGACGCTGCGCGACGCCTCCACCACGTCCTGCATGAAGGTCTGCTGCGTGCCGTCCACGATCATCTGGTCCGGCGCGAGGCCCGCGGCGGCGCGTGCCGATGATTGGGCCGGGGCCGCCTGCCCCGGCCTTTGCGCTCCAGCCTTCTGCCCGATGAGCATGTCCATGGAATTGCCTACCCTGGTGGTCCGTTGGTGCATAGATGTTGCGCGCCGGCAGAGTGTGCAACCCAGCGCAACCATTCGGCGACGCCGTTCGGGAGCGTGATGCCCGGGCCGCCCGGCGATCCGCGAAACCACCCTTGCGCGACGCCGCGGACCCGCATAGAACGCTGCCACGTCAGGACGCGGGCGTAGCTCAGGGGTAGAGCACAACCTTGCCAAGGTTGGGGTCGAGGGTTCGAATCCCTTCGCCCGCTCCAAACATCGACGGCTCATCGACCGTCGATGCAGGTCCAGGCACCCGACACCGACCGACCGATTGCGCTCAGCCGGCGTCATGCTGGGCGCCATCCCTCAGCGCGGGCAGAAGCGGGTGCGCTCCCCCTTGCCGTATCCGGCCTGACGGTCCTCGAAGCACGGTTGCGTCCCGTGCGGCGCCGGCGCCGGCGTGGCCTGCGCCACCGTACCCGCCGGCACCCAGCCGACCACGCCCTCGTAGCGCGCCTCGCACCATTCACCGGCGCACCGCAGCACGTCCAGGCGGGCGCCGCGGTCCACCTCGTCCGTCGCCTCGTAATCCAGGCCCGGCCCGGCGCGCAGGAACGTCGCCCGGCTCGCGTGGTCCTCGGCGCGGGAAGGTGCCGCGGCTGTCAGGGCTACGGCGACAGCCGCAATGGTCGTTTGAAGCAGGCGCATGGGGCTTTCCTCCGCATACAAATCCGTGATGTTGCGTCGCGACGCTGATGGTTGACAGCCTTTTGTGTCAGGCTTTATTGACACATGCAAGTCACAGGCGCGAGGCACCATGGCCCTTCTGTCCTACGAGGCGAAGTACCGCGTCCGCGGCGGCACCCTGGTCGGCGGCGAGCTGTTCGACTTCTGGGTCGGGCCGTTCTACGTCGGCTTCTTCGGCGTCACCGCCGCTGCCTCCGCCCTGCTCGGCACGCTGCTGATCTTCTACGGCGCCGCCACCGGGCCGACCTGGGCGCCGTTTGCCATCACCATCAACCCGCCGCCGATCAGCCGCGGCCTCGCCTTCGCCCCCTTGCAGGACGGCGGGCTGTGGCAATGGATCACCTTCTTCGCTATCGCCGCCTTCGTGTCCTGGGCGCTGCGCCAGGTGGAGATCGCGCGCAAGCTGGGCATGGGCCTGCACGTGCCCATCGGCTTCTCGGCGGCCATCTTCGCCTATGTCAGCCTGGTGGTGATCCGGCCGCTGCTGATGGGCGCCTGGGGCTACGGCTTCCCGTACGGGATCATGAGCCACCTCGATTGGGTGTCCAACACCGGCTACCAGTACCTGCATTTTCACTACAACCCGGCGCACATGCTGGCGGTGACGTTCTTCTTCACCACCACCTTCG
>CAXTTB010000451.1:0-2911 GCA_964246905.1 uncultured Acetobacteraceae bacterium
GTGTTCGGCTGCGACGACTGCCTCGCCGCCTGCCCGTGGAACCGCTTCGCCGCCACCCCGCCCCCAGCCCGGCGGCCCCGCTGCGCGCGGCCCGCCGCGACCGTGCCGCCAAGCCGAAGGACAGCCCGGGTTGACTTCCAAACCACGATTTTAGAAATGCGCGTTTCTTTAGCAGCGATACGTTTAGAGTCACGCGGAGTTGACGTTTGGCGTGGGTAGCGTAATGCTGCCTTCGCCCAGTTGGGTGTAAGCCTGTTTGCATCATACCGTGGGGCGGGTCGTGAGTTCCAAGCAAAATCCAGAAATTGTCTCAGGCAATGGGAAAGCGGGACCTGACGGCGGGCCGCCGCACCGTGCCAGCATCGCGGACCATCACGCCGGGGCGCGCATCCGCGAGCGCCGGGTGATGCTGGGTTTGTCGCAGCAGCAGCTCGCCCAGATGATCGGCGTCACCTACCAGCAGGCGCACAAGTATGAGCGCGGCCTGAACCGCATCTCGGCTGGGCGGCTGTATGAGATCGCGCTCGTGCTGAACGTCCCCGTGAGCTGGTTCTTCGAGGGCCTGGACACCGAGATGCCGACCGTCGAGCTGTCCCAGCGGCAGCGCATGTGCCTCGAACTCGCGCGCAACTTCGCCGCGATCGACAACCAGAAGCACCAGGAGGCGCTGAGCCAGATGGCCCGCGCCCTCGCGGCGCAGTCGAACTCCGGCGGGGAGCCTTAACCGCCCCTCAAGGCGCATCCGGCCAACTCAGCGCCGGCAGCCGCAGCAGGGGGAAGCGCGCCACGGTCAGCACCCCGCCCACGACCTGCACCGAAACGTCGGCGCCGCCGTCCGGCGCGGGCGCGGCGAGCAGGCCGAGCACCGCCTTCGCCGCCACCGCCGCCTGGCGCGTCAGGACCCCCGCCGCCGCAAGCCCGTCCAGCCCGGCCTCGTAGCCCGTCACGTGCATCGTCCCGTCCAGCCGCGGCTGCAGGGCGTCGTCCAACCCGATCCTGCCTTGGCCGGCGGCGTGCGTCCCGCCCACCGCGAGCGTGATGTCCGACAGCGTGACCGCGCCCCCGGCCTCCCGCCACGCCGTCGCGGCGGCGCGGGGACTGCCGGCGGACGGCAATGGCGGCGACGCCCAGGCACGCAGCGCAAGCGCGTCGATCACCGGGCCATGCGTCCGGGCCGGGTCGAGCGGCTTGAGACGCTGGGCCGACAGCGCCAACCCGTCCGGCCCGAAACGCAGCCGCAGGGCCTCGACCTCGAACACGGACGCGATGCCGACATCCGTGCCGGCCAGGGTGGCGGCGCCGTCCGAGACCTCAAGCTGCATGTCCGGCGACGCCACCGCGAGGGGGGCGCCTGAGCCGAACCGGACCTGCTGGCCGTCCGCCCGCACGCGCGCCGTGCCGAGGGCCGGCCAGGATGGGGGATCAGGCCAGCGCAGCGGCGCGTCGATGGAAACCCGGTCGGCGTGCCAGGCGAACCCGTCCGCCTCGATGGAGGCTGGCACGAATTGGACCCCGGCGCGTCCCGGCCATCCCTGCGGGCGGGCCGGCCCGAGGACGACGCGCCAGCCCTGCGCGCGCAAGGCATGGGCCTGTTCCTCGACCAGCCCATCCAGCCGGCGCACCGCGACGAGCCAGAACACGCCATGCGCCAGGCCCGCCGCGGCGAGCGCACCGACTGCCCATCGTAACAAGGTGCGAACAGCGGGCCGGCTTGCCACTCAATGATCCCAAAGGCTTGGCGCGCGGTCATCCACAACGGGGCGGCGCGGCGTGCCGCATCCCGGACTCCCTGGTGATCCCGGGCAGAGCCAAGCATCCCGCGCGGCCATCCAAGGTTTCTTTATTCTTGAATAACAAAGGTTTAAATTGTGGACGAGCCAGACAACCCGGCAGACTCCCGTCTCGGTTCCGACCACGGACTGCAATGAAACTGTGACAATCGAGGGCGTTGCAGCCTTCAAGTGGGCCACGTCGCCGACGCTCGGCCACTCTTATGCACAGACTTGTCCACAGCGCCGGATAGCCCCGCGTCCCGCCAGCGTTCCTGTATTGCGACGATCAGCGCCGCTTGCGACAAGCCCGGCGGGATCGGCGGGCCAACCACGATGCGGACCACGCCCGGCGTCTTGCGGAACGCCCGCCGGCCCCAGCGCAGGCCGGAGTCGGTGGCGACCGGGATCACCGGCAGCCCGGTCCGCGCCGCGAGCGCCGCGATGCCGGGCCGCAGCTCGGCCTCCACGCCCGGCGCGACTCGGGTGCCTTCCGGGAAGATCACGATCTGCCGCCCGTCCGCCTTGGCGCGGTCGGCGCCGCGCAGCAGGCTGCGGACCGCGCTGAACGACGCGCCGCGGTCCACGGGAATCTGCCCGGCCGGCACCAGCAGCGAGCCGAACAGCGGGATGCGCGCCAGCTCCGCCTTGAACACGTAGGACGCGCGCGGGACCAGGCGCAGCCAGACCAGCGTGTCGAACGCCGACTGGTGCTGCGACGCGATCAGCGCCGCGCCCTCCGTCGGCAAGTGCTCCCGGCCGATGACCGCGACGCGGATGCCGCACAGCGCCGCGGCGCCGCCGAGCACCAGCCCCGCCCAGCTTTGCGCCACCCACAGGGCATGGCGGGGGAAGAACCAGCGGACGGGCGCGCCAAGCAGCCCCATCGCCAGCGTCACGGCAAAGAACCAGATGTTGAACAGCAGGGAACCCAGCCAGATCACGGCAACGCTCCTGTCATGGCGAAGCTCCGGGTGCGTCCCCGCCCAGTAGGCGCGACAGGCCGAACCGTACGGCGAGCAGCTTGTCGTACTCGCCCGCCAGCACACGGACCGCCGCAGCCGGCGGCCCGCGGCGCCCCCCCGGCGGCGGGCCCGCGCCCCGCGGCCAATACACCCCCGCGCCCGGCGGCCCGCGCGGCC
>CAXTTB010000451.1:2921-3621 GCA_964246905.1 uncultured Acetobacteraceae bacterium
GCGCTGCGCAGCGCCGGGGACTGCACCGCGACCGGATGCAATTCGACCTCCGGCAGGGCGTGCCGCAGCTCCAGCAAGGCGCGCGGCACGTGGTAGCCGGCGGTCACGACAATCAGCCGCCGCACGCCGTGCGCCCGCGCCCAGGGCGCGGTTTCCGCCGCGTTGCCGGACGTGCTCTGCGCGGCGCGGCCCAGCGTCACCCGGCTGGCCTGCTCGGCGTCGAGCGGCACCCGGCGCATCAGGTCGGCCATGTCCGCCCCGTGCGCCACGCCGGACACCAGCAGATAGGGCGCGCGTCCCTCGACCAGGAGGCGCAGCGCCGTCTCGATCCGGTCCGCGCCGCCGGTCAGCACGACGATCCCGTCCGCCGCCGCCGGCGGCTCCCCGGTCTGCCGGGCGATGCTGTTGAACCACGCAAATCCCACTCCCCACAACACGCCGCCGCCGAGCAGCGCGGCGCTCGCCGCTGCCAGGCCCAGCCGGACGCGACGCCGCCAATAGGTCCCTGTCACGGCAGCCGCCGCAGCCATCGGCGCACCGTGCCCTGCGCCGTGACCCAGCCGATGGCCGCCGCCGCCGCCGGCAGGGCCGGCAGGGACAGCCACAGCGCCAGGGGCAGCGCGCCGGCCAGCCCGGTCCCGCCTTCGGGCTGCCCGGCGAAGGGCGCCGCCAGCCCGGCCAGGCCGAGCAGCACCGGCAC
>CAXTTB010000452.1:0-3617 GCA_964246905.1 uncultured Acetobacteraceae bacterium
GGCGGCGGACGGAGGGGAGCAAGGGTGCGGTGCTGCGGGGCGAGGCGCTGCCGGACGCCGACACGTTCATCCGGATGCTGGCAGGATGAGCGCTCCGGCCGGCCACTGGGCGGCGTCGCACCAGGGCACGGTGCGTCCGAGCAACCAGGACGCCTTCCTGTGCCGCCCGGAGATCGGCCTGTTCGCGGTCGCTGACGGCGTGGGCGGCCATGCGGGCGGCAGCTTCGCCTCCGCCGAGGTGGTCCGCATGTTGGAGGCGGTCCCGCCCGGCCTGACGCCCTCCGGCCTGCTCCATGCCGTGCGCGCCCGGCTGCACGCGGCGCATGGACGGCTGCAGACAGAGGCCATGGCGCTCGGCAGCCCGGCCGCCGCGACGACGGTCGTCGTGCTGCTGCTGCACGGCGACCATCTCGCCTGCGTCTGGGCGGGGGACTCGCGGGCCTACCTGATGCGCCACGGCCAGCTCGTCGCGCTGACGTCGGACCACAGCGTGGTGGGCGAGATGCTGCGCGCGGGCAAGCTGACGGAGGCGCAGGCCGGGCTGCACCCGAACGGCCATGTCATCACGCGGGCCATCGGGGTCGGGTCGGACGACGCGCTGGTTGACAAGGTGATCGGCCGGGTGGAGGCGGGGGACCGCTTCCTGCTGTGCAGCGACGGCCTGACGAAGGCGCTGCTGCCGATCGAGATCGCGGCCTACCTTGAAGGCAGCGACCCGGCCGCGGCACTGGTGGCGGCGGCGTTGGCTGCACATGCGACGGACAACGTGACGGCGCTCGTGGCCTCGGTCTGATACCCACTGCCGAACCCCGTGACCTGTCCTCGGCGGCCTGAGTGGCCTCCACCCTACGCGGGTTCTGCAGGCCGTCGGCTCGACCGATCAGCATCTCCCTGCCAGCCCTGCACCGGCGGCATCACGAGCGGGTCAGGCGGCGGCTGATCTTGACCCGATCCTGTGGAGCCTTTCCTGCTTTCGTAGGAGGCTTCTTTCATGCCAAAACACATCCATCCTATTCGCCGGAGTTCCGGCGGCAGCAGGGGTCCTCTCCCTCGCCGTCGTGCTCGATGCATGGAGCCGCAAGCCAGACGCGGAGCGTCAGTCTGAGATCGTCGGCTGGTCCATGGCGAACCACCTGCGGACCGAGCTGGCGGTCGATGCGCTGAAGAGGGCGTTGGGCCGGCGTCAGCCGCACAACGTGACCGGCCAGGGCAGCCGATACACGTCTCTGGCGCCAGGCCAAGCGGTGCAAGGAGGCCGGCGTGCGGCCGTCCATGGGGTCGGTCGGCGACGCCTGCGACAACGCCATGGGCGAGAGCTTCTTCGCCACGCTCGGATGCGAGCGGCTCGAACGGCGCCGCTTCGCCTCGCAAGCCGAGGCCGGCATGGCCTGCTTCGGCTCCATCGAGGGCTGGTGCAGCCCGGTCCGCCTTCACTCCGGCCTGGGCTATCGTTCGCCCATCGCCTGCGAAACAGCGATGGAGATGCCCATGGCGTGACCGTAATCACCCAAGCCCGCCAACACTCCACAGAGGCGGGGCAAGATCACTCTTTGAATGACCCTGCGGGTCAGGGCAACCCGCTGTAGCTACCGTGCCGCCATTCTGGCACCGGCGTCGAGGCTGATGGTGGTGGCATTGAGACAAGAGTTCTCCGCTACATGCCGCACCAGCATCCCGAACTCACGCGGCTGGCCCATGCGGGGCGGAAAGAGAATGCCCTTGTCGATGATGCCCTGCGCCACGGGTGGGGGCAGGCCGGCCACCAGCGGCGTCTCGAACAGGCCCGGCGAGATCGTCACCACACGAATTCCGTGCTCGGCCAGGTCGCGCGCCACCGGCAGCGTCATGCCGACGATCCCGGCCTTGCTGGCGCTGTAGGCGGCCTGACCCCCTGGCCCTGG
The DNA here is from genome assembly GCA_964246905.1 of uncultured Acetobacteraceae bacterium. Lineage (GTDB taxonomy): Bacteria > Pseudomonadota > Alphaproteobacteria > Acetobacterales > Acetobacteraceae > CAHJXG01. The sequence goes on from CAXTTB010000452.1 coordinate 1,902, forward strand.
GTCGCGGCCCCGGAGGCGGTGTTGACGATCACCCCGCGTTCACTTGTGTCGGGGTCCGGCGCGTTGGCCAGCATGGCTACGGCTGCCAGCCGGACCAGGTTGAACGTCCCTGTCAGGTTGACCGCGATGACCTTGTTCCAGGTGTCCAGCGGGAATGGGACGCCGCGGGACACCGTCTTGGCCGCGTTGCCGATCCCGGCGCAACTGACCGCCACATGGATGGCGCCGAACGCCGCCAGTGCGGCGTCGATGCCGGCCTGCACACTTTCCTCTACCGTCACACCTGCCCGCAGGCGGCGTTCGCCGCCTTCCACCGGGTCATCCGGGAGGAGCTGCGCCTGCCGCCGGAGCAGATGGTGATCTGCGGCATGTCGCTGGGCCACGCCGACCCCCATGCGGTCGAGAACACACTGCAAACCGCGCGCGAGCCGGCCTCCGCGTTCGCCGTGTTCCACGACCAGGCGCCCGTGGGATCATTGTCGGGGCGGTCAGCCATGTGACCAGCGGGTCAGGCCGTGCTACGGTCGCGGCCTGGAGCACGACCCGGACCGGAGCGCAACGTTGGCCCGTTGGAAGAACAGCCTGGAGACCAGCGACGGCATCCAGCGCCTGAAGCGGGACGTGGTGCTGCGGGAGGCCGGGCGGGCGTTCAGCCGGCACGGCTACCACAACACCTCGCTGGACGACGTGGCCCGCGCGCTCGGCATTTCCAAGGGCACGTTGTACAACTACGTCCGCGACAAGCAGGAGATCCTGTTCGCGTTCCACCAGTTGGCCTACGACCTGTCGGATCAGGCGTTCGCCCACGGCCGGGCCAAGGGCGGGCGAGGCGCGGACGTGCTGCGCAACATCCTGGTCCGCTACATCGAGTTGCTGACGGACGAGCTGGGCGCGTGCGGCGCGCTGATCGAGGTGGACGCGCTGCGGCCCGGGGACCGGGCGGAGGCAACCCGCCGCCGGGACGCGTTCGAGGCGGCCTTCGTCGCCATCATCGAGGACGGCATCCGCGACGGGTCGATCCGGGCGGTCGATCCCAAGCTGGCCGTGTTCACCTTCATGGGGGCGATCAACTGGCTGCCGCGCTGGTACGTGCCGGGCGGCCGCCTGCCCGGCGCCGAGCTGGCCGGGCAGATGACCGACCTCCTGCTGTCCGGCCTGACGACGGGCGCGTCACGCCCACGCAGGACCGCCCGCGCCGCTACTCCCGCGCCCGTCCCTGCTTCCTGAGGGAGGCGGCGATGCCCTGCTGGAACTGCTCGGTCCCTGTGCAGGCGATCAAGGCCTGCCCCTCGGCATCGAGTTGCTGGGATAGCGGGGTGGTGGATGCCTGGCGGACCAGGCGCTTGGTGTTCGTCACCGCGAGCGGGGAGAAGCGGCAAATGCGCTCGGCAAGCCGTGTCAGCTCATCGTCCAGCTCCGCGGCGGGCACGACCACGCTCACCAGGCCGAAGCGATGCGCCTCTGCGGCGGTGATGCGGTCCTTGAGCAAGAACAGCTCCAGCGCGCCGCGCACGCCGCCCGCGCGCACCGTTCCCGCGGTGCCGCCGCAATCGGGCGAGACGCCCAGCGACAGATAGGAGGGCACCAAAACGGCGTCCTCCGTGGCCACGCAAAAGTCGCTCATCGACGCGAGCGACAGCCCGGCGCCGGCCGCCACCCCGTGCACGGCAGTGATCACCACGCTGCCGGGGCGGTTGAGGGTCAGCGTCGCGACCT
>CAXTTB010000453.1:0-3604 GCA_964246905.1 uncultured Acetobacteraceae bacterium
CAAGCAGACCAAACCAGCCTCACACCCGCAATGCGGCCATCAGCCCACGCTTACCTAGTACCTCTGCACAGTGGTTTTGACGGATTGGGGTGAGCCACGCCTATCCTGCAACGGTCGCCTTGGATCCGGCGGTGTCGGGATAAGCCCGAGCCAGCTTGGTTCGAGCCTTTTGGGTGGTGAACTTCCACTTGATCCGGGCGCCAGACGCGTTGCGCTGCTTCTGCCAGGTCGCGATCTCGGCGACGAGGACGTCGCGCTCGCCGATGCGGCGGTCCAGGCACTGGCCGCGCAGCACGCCAATCTCGATCTCCACCATGTTCAGCCAGCTGGCGTGCTTGGGCGTGTAATGAAACTTCAGCCGTTGCAGGATGCGGTGTGCCTCGGGCGCCGGGAATGTCTCGTATAGGGCGCCAGCGGTATGGGTCGAAAGGTTGTCCAGCGCCACGCGGATCAGCTCCGCTTCCGGATAATGGGGTCACGCCATAGAACGGGCAGGATAGCACGGTTCGCGGCACGAACCGGGAACGCGGTCAGGCCGCGCGCGCACTGGGAACCGGCGCCGCCACGTTGCGCAGCGGCCTAAACCCGTCCGGCCCGAGGTTGCCACTCGCGCCCCAGAGGTAGTCGCCGGTGAGGTTGATGTGCTGCCAGCCGGACGGGGCCACGTGGGCCAGCAGCGCGTCCGGGATCGCCTCGCCACGGGCGCGCAAGGCGTCGAGCGCCCGGCCGAGATACACGGTGTTCCACAAGGCGATCGCGCCCGTCACCAGCGCCAGCGCGCTCGCCCTGTGCTGGAGCAGCGCCGCCGAGCGGTCGCGCAGCCGGCCGAGGCGGTGGAACGCGACGGCGCGGGCGAGCGCGTGGCGGCTTTCGCCCTTGTTCAGCTCTGCCGTGGTCTGGCGGCGCGTCGGTGGCGATTCAAGCCACTCCAAGGTCCACAGCGTCCTCTCGATGCGCCCGATCTCGCGCATGGCCAGCGACAGCCCGGGCTGCCGAGGGTAGCTGCCCAGGCGCTTGAGCATCAGCGAGGCGGCGACCACTCCCGTGCGCACCGAGCAGGCGAGCCGGAGCGCGTCGTCCCAGTGCGCCTCCACCAGCTTCTCCTCCGGCCTGCCGCCGATGAAGGGCGCGAGCGCCGGCCAGGTCGAGGCGGTGCCAAAGGCGTAGAGCTTGCGATCCGCGATGTTCGGGATGCGCGGCCCGAACCGGACGCCCAAGAGCGCCGCCAAGGCAAAGTTGTGGTCGGAAACGCCGCCCCCGTCCGTGTGATGGGTCAGGATGGAGAGGTCCGCCTCGTGGTAGAGCAGCCCGTCGATGACGTGGGCCGCCTCGCCCGCGGGCGGGATGGCCACAGCGTAGTAAGGTCCGTGCCGCGACGAGACGTGGGTGTAGATCGACGCGCCCTTCTCGTGCCCGTAGCGGGCGTTGTGTGCGCCCAGGGCCTCGCCCGGGCCGGCGGTGGGGAAGTACTGCCCGTCCGAGCTGGACACGTCGGGCGCGCCGAACAGGGCGGCGAGCGGCTGGCGCTGCTGCATGGTGGCCACGTCGCCCATCGCGGGCCTGTAGGCGTCCTCGCGTAGGTGCCATGCGGCATGCCAGGCGAGCTGGCGGTAGGTCGCGATGGAGCAGGCCTCCGCCATCCTGGTCAGGCCCATGTTGGTGGCCTCGGCGAGGATGGCGGTGATGACCAAGCGCGGATCCTCGGCCGGCAGCCCCGTGTGCAGGTGGGTGAAGCGGTCCGCGAACCCTGTCCAGCGGTTCACCTCGAACATGAGCTCGTTGACGCGCACGGGCGGGACAACGCCGTAGAGGCGCTCGGCCGCTTTCTCGGCCTCGACCGGCGTGACCGCTTTCAGTGGCGAGATCCGCATCTCGTCGCCCTTGATCCGCACGTCCTCCAGTGCGTCCGCCTCCGCCTTGGCGTTCACCTCGGCAAGACGCCGATCCAGCAGGGCGCGGCGCTGGGCCAGGTACTCCTGCGCCGTCGCGGGCACCGCGACCGGCAACGGCCCGGCCTCGCGCATGGCGGCGAACAGGGCGGGCGCGATGAGTTGGTCCTCGACGGCCCGCCACTGCCGGCTGCCCTCGACCCAGATGTCACCGGCGCGCAGCCGGTCGCGGAGCGCGAGCAGGACGGCGGCCTCCCAGGCGCGGCGGTGTTCGACCGCGCCCCGCCCCGCGCAGCTCAGCAGTGCTTGCCGCCAAGCCGGGCGCAGAAACGCGGTGGGCAGGCTCTTGGGCCAGCTCCGGCCGCCGCTGGCGTACGCCACGGTGTGCAGCAGCTCGACGGCGCGCAGGGTGGCAACCGCGGCGGGAACGGCGCGGAGCCGGAACGCGCCGAGGAACAGCGGCCCGATCCGGTGCAGCACCGGCCAGGCCCGGGCGGCGAGCGCTGGCAGGTCCGTCTTGTCCGGCCGCACCAGGCCCTGTGCCTCCGTGACGCTCGCGGCGAGCCGGTCCCAGCCCACGGATGCCGCGACCGCCCCGTCCAGGTCCTCGCCCGCTTGCTTCGCCTCCACCAGCGCGCGGCCGAGCCTGGCGAGCAGGCGCACCTTGTCGTTCAAGGCGCGGGCGTCGCGCAAGATGGCGCGCTCCTCCCGTGCCTCGGCGCGCTTGAACATACGGCCCACCGCGCGGTCGAACAGCTCCACGCCCTCGTCGGTCAGACGCGTCGCGGTGTCCAGCACGGTGGCAACCAGGGTGGCGCGCCGGCGGAGCGGGGACAGAGCCCGCAGATGCTGCGCGGTGTAGCGCGCGCCCTCGCGGGCGAGCTTGCGGAGCCGCTCCGGATGTACGCCCTCGGCGCAGGCAGGGTCGAGGCCGAGGGCGCGCAGACAGGCAAGCTGATCGACCAAGCGGCGGAGCGCCTTGTGCCCGGGGGCGCCCGCGGGCTGCCGCGCCCAGGCCAGCACGCTTATGGCCGTGCCTTCCTTGGGGCCGAGCAACGCGTCCAGTGCCGCAGCCTTGTCCTCGGGGAGGTCGCGGGTGAGCTGGCCTGCAACGTGACGCTCGGCCACCACTAGGCCCGCGGCGACCAGGCGCTCCAGCGTACTCGGGCCGGGGGCGACGATCCGGCGCCGGCGCAGCTCGTCCATCAGCGTTGAGGCGACATCGGGCGCGCTGGTCGTGGCGAGGGCAACCGGGAGCAGCCAGGCCAGCAGCTCGCGGCCATCGCCCGGGCCGAACATGCGGAAGCCGAACGCCTCGCGCAGCGCGTCGAGCTGCTCGCGCCTTGTCTGCGGCCGGGCGGCGTAGGCGGCGAGGGCATCGGCGCCGACGCGAACCTGATCGGCAACGAAACGCAGCGCCGGTTCGGGGATGGCCTCCCCGGGCCGCAGCAGCCGGCCGGGGTAGCGGAGGGCACAGAGTTGGAGCGCGTAGCCGAGCTGGTTGTGGGCGCCACGGCGGCGCTCAATGGCAGCGAGATCGTCCCGGCTCAGCGTCCAATGCCGGATGAAGTCGGCTTCCGTCGCAGGGAGGGCAAACAGGTTCTCAAGCTGCGCCTCGGTGAGCGCGCGTCGTCTCGGCATGGCGGGATGTCCCAGTTGAGGTGTAGTCTGCCTGCTACGACCCAGGCCCTTGCAGGAACAGGGGCTTGCGGGCC
>CAXTTB010000454.1:0-1363 GCA_964246905.1 uncultured Acetobacteraceae bacterium
AGACGACGCTGCTCCGCGCGGTCGCCGGGCTGGCGCGTCCGGACCGCGGGCGCCTGGTGATCGCGGGGCGCGACGTGACCGCGGCGCCGCCCGCGGCCCGCGGCGTCGCCATGGTCTTCCAGCACTACGCGCTGTTCCCCAACATGACGGTGCGGCAGAACCTCGCCTTCGGCTTGCAGCAGCAGCGCCTGCCCCGCGCCCAGGTCGCCGCGAAGGTCGATGCCGCGCTGGCGATGATGGAACTGGCGCCCCGCGCCGACGCCCGTCCGGCCGAGCTGTCCGGCGGGCAGAAGCAGCGCGTCGCCCTCGCCCGCGCCCTCGTGCTGGAACCCCGCCTGCTGCTGCTGGACGAGCCGCTGTCCGCGCTCGACGCGCAGATCCGCAAGCGCCTGCGCGACGAGCTGAAGCGCCTGCAGCGCGAGACTGGGTTCACCGCCATCCTGGTCACGCACGACCAGGAGGAGGCGCTGGTGCTCGGCGACCAGGTGGCGGTGATGAGCGCGGGCCGCATCGTCCAGGCCGGCCCGGCGCGCGAGGTGTACGACCGCCCTGCCACCCGCTTCGTCGCCGGGTTCATCGGCGACTTCAACCTGCTCGAACCCGACGCGGTGCTGCGCGTGTTCGGGGAGCAAACGGACCAGGCCTGGGCGATCCACCCGGAGGCCATCGACCTGCTGGACGCGACAGCCCAACAGGACGGGCTGACCGCCGCCGCAACCGTCATCGACGTCCGCGTCCACGGGCCGGTGCTGCGCTACCTGGTGTCGGCCAACGGGACCGAGTTCAAGGTGGACGTGCTGAACCGCTCCAGCGTCGCGCCCCGGCGCCCCGGCGACGCCGTGCGGCTCCGCCTCGACCGCGCACAGGTCCGCGAGGTGTCCTGACCCGGCGCCGGCTCACCCGCCAGCGGCAGGCGGAAGCGTCGCCCGCGCGGTCACGATGCACAGGCGGCGGACCGCGTCGCGGTAGGCAGTCTCTGTCAGGGCCTCATGCTTCAGCCCGGCGGTGGTGGCCGCCAGGAAGCGGCTGAACCCGCCCGGCCCGTCAAACGCGCCGAGGTCCGCCCCGCCGCGCGCCGCCGCCGCAGCACGCCGCGCCAGCAGGGCGGCGAAGTCCTGGCTCAGCCGCTCGGCATGGGCGCGGGTCAGCCCGGCGTCCACGGCCAGCAGCTCCGCGCCGTGCGGCGAGGCCTGCAGCAGGCGGTAGAGCGGGAGATCCTTGGCCAGCACCGTGGCCTCCAGGTTGTCGGCCAACGGGGCGTCCGGGTCCCCGGCGGCCTCCGCCGCGGGCCGCGCGCGGGGCCGCGGGCCCGGCGCCCCGCGCCGCAGCGCCTCCACCCCGGCGGCCAGCGCGGCTTCGTCAC
>CAXTTB010000454.1:1373-3580 GCA_964246905.1 uncultured Acetobacteraceae bacterium
GGCGGTCCTTGGCCAGCCGGGGGGCTCCCAGGTTGGCGGCCACCGGGGCGTCCGGGCCCCAGGCGGCCGCCGCCGCGGCCAGCGCGCTGGCCACCAGCGACTCCGCCAAGGCCCCGAACAGGCTCGGCTTGTCGCGGAAGCGCAGATAGAGCGTGGCGCGGGACACCGCCGCCTCCGCCGCCACGTCCGCCATGCTGGTCCGCCGGAAGCCGCGCCGGGCGAACAGCAGCCGCGCCGCGTCCAGCACGCGCCGGGTCGTCTCATCGGACATGTTGGACATATTCTGTATAATCTGTCTAACATCACGCTTTGGCAAGGAGGCTCCCCATGACGCGCGGTCTGGTGCTGGTCACTGGCGGTTCAGGCTACATCGCCGGCTTCTGCATAGCGCAATTGCTGCGGGACGGGTGGCGCGTGCGGACCACCGTGCGAAGCCTCGGCCGCGAGGCCGGGTTGCGCCAGACCTTGGCCAAGCTCGTTGAAGCCGAGGACCAGCTCGAAGTCGTGGCCGCCGACCTGAACGCCGACGCCGGCGGGCGGGAGGCGGCCCGGGCCTGCGACTACGTGCTGCACGGCGCCGCGCCCCTGCCGTCCAAGACCCCGGAGGCCGCCGGCGACCTGGGGCGCCCGGCGCGCGACGGCGCGCTCCGCGTGCTGGCGGCGGCGCGGGAGGAGGGCGTGCGGCGCGTCGTCATGACCTCCTCGACCGCCGCCGTCGCCTACGGACGCGGCGGCCGCGCGGCGCCCTTCACGGAGGCCGACTGGTCCGACGAGGCGAACCGGGCCGACAGCTCGGCCTATGAACGCTCCAAGACCATCGCCGAGCGCGCCGCCTGGGAGTGGCTGCGGCGCGAGGGCGGGGCGTTGGAACTCGTGACGATCAACCCCGGCGCGGTCCTGGGGCCGGTGCTGGGCCAGGACTTCTCGGCCTCCATCGACATCGTGAAGCGGCTGATGGACGGATCGCTGCCGGGCTTGCCGCGGTTCGGCTGGCCGCTCGTGGACGTGCGGGACATCGCCGACCTGCATTGCCGGGCGATGCTCGCCCCGGCGGCCTCGGGCCAACGCTACATCGGCGCCGGCCCGTTCTACTGGATGGCGGACATCGCGCGGGTGCTGCGGGAGCGCGTGCCGCAGGCGGCCAGGCGCATCCCGAAGCGGTCCCTGCCCGACTGGCTGGTCCGCCTGTCCGCCGTGTTCGATCCGGTCCTGCGCGACCGCCGCTTCGAACTCGGCAAGCTGCGCCCCGTGTCCGCCGACAAGGCGCGCGCCGAGCTGGGCTGGACCCCGCGGCCGAACGACGACGCGATCACCGCCACGGCCGAGAGCCTGCTGGCCGAAGGGTTGGTCCGGGCCTGAGCGGCATTCGCCCTCGGCAGGGCGCGTCCCAGCGTGCTAAGCGTCCTCCGGGAGGGAACGCTCATGCAGCCTGTCGTCATCGCCGTCGCCATCACCGGCTCGGTCCCGCGCAAGAAGGACAACCCGGCCGTCCCCGTGACGCCCGCGGAGCAGGTCGAGAGCACCCATGAGGCCTTCGAGGCCGGCGCGTCGCTCGTGCACATCCACGTCCGCAACCCCGACGAGAGCGCGTCGAGCGACCCCGCCCTGTTCGCGCAGGTGCAGGAGGGCGTGCGCCGCCACTGCCCCGGCATGGTCGTGCAGTTCTCCACCGGCGGGCGCGGGCGCGACCCGGCGGCGCGCGGCAACGCGCTCGACCTGCGGCCCGACATGGCCTCGCTCTCCACGGGGTCGGTCAACTTCCCGACCATCGTGTACGAGAACTCGGCGGCGCTGGTCACGGACCTCGCGACCCGGATGCAGGCCCATGGCGTGCGCCCGGAGATCGAGATCTTCGACCTGTCGCATCTGCACGGCGCGCGCCGCCTGATCGACGCCGGGCTGATGGACGAGCGCCCGCACGTGCAGGTCGTCATGGGCGTGAAGAACGCGCTGCCGGCGGAGGAGCACCTGTTGGACCTGATGCTGGGCGAGTTGCGCCGCGTGCTGCCCCATGCGACCTGGACCGCCGCGGGCATCGGCGCGAACCAGGCGCGGGTGATGGACTGGGTGCTGGCCCGCGGCGGCGACGGCGTGCGCACCGGCCTGGAAGACAACGTGCGCGCCAGCCGCGACCGCCTGGCCGCGAGCAACGCCGAGCTGGTCCGCATGGCCGCCGACGCCGTTGCCCGGCACGGACGCCGCCCCGC
>CAXTTB010000455.1:0-3570 GCA_964246905.1 uncultured Acetobacteraceae bacterium
GGCCGGACAGGCCGAGGAAGCGCGCCGCCTCGGGCGTGCGCAGGTAGCGTGGCGGAAGGCCGGCAAGCGGGTCGGGCATGGGCGCATCTCCGTGGGTATAACGGTCGCCGGCGCGGGCTGGCGGCGCTGCCGGCTCGCCACCCTGCTGCGCCGGGTCGCCGCGCGCAGCCACCGCCCGCTTCTGCACGCCGGCGACCCGGCGGAGATCCTTGGCCGATTGATGGAGCAGCGCCATCCTATCTACGCCGAGGCCGACATCACCGTCGATTGCGGCGATGAACCGCTGGAGTACACCATGACCAAGGTCTTGCAGGCGCTCGACGAGTGGCGCCAGCCGCGCCGGCTGCCGGTGGCGCTGAGCGCCCAGCCCTACGAGGTGGTGGTCGGCGACGGCCTGCTGGCCCGCGCCGGGGCGTTGCTGGCGCCGGTGATGCCGCAGCGCCGTGCCGTGGTGGTGACGGACGAGACCGTGGCGGCCCTGCACCTGCCGGCGCTGCTGGACGGCCTGGCGCAGACCGGGATCGCCGCGCAGCAGATCGTCGTGCCGCCAGGCGAGGCGTCCAAGAGCATGGCGAGCTACGGCCGCGTGGTGGACGGGCTGCTGGACGCGGGCGTCGAGCGGCGGACCACGGTGATCGCGCTGGGCGGCGGGGTGGTCGGCGACTTGGCGGGCTTCGCCGCCGCGACCACCTTGCGCGGCCTGCCCTTCGTGCAGGTGCCGACGACGCTGCTGGCCCAGGTGGACAGCAGCGTCGGCGGCAAGACCGGGATCAACACGGCGCAGGGCAAGAACCTGGTCGGCGCCTTCCACCAGCCGCGCCTGGTGCTGGCCGACACCGGCACGCTGGGCACGCTGAACGGGCGCGAGCTGCGGGCCGGCTATGCGGAGGTGGTGAAGGCCGGGCTGATCGGCGACGCCGGGTTCTTCGAGTGGTGCGAGGAGCACGGCCAGGCCCTGGCCCATGGCGACCGGGAGGCCCAGGCCGAGGCCATCCTGCGCGCCTGCGCCTTCAAGGCGGCCGTGGTGGGCGACGACGAGCGGGAGGAGCGCCCGGCGGACGGCCGCGCCCTGCTGAACCTCGGCCACACCTTCGGCCACGCGCTGGAGGCGGAGGTCGGCTACGGCGGCGCGCTGCTGCATGGGGAGGCGGTGGCGATCGGCCTCGGCCTGGCGTTCCGGCTGTCGGCGCGGTTGGGCCTGTGCGCGCCGGGCGACGCGACGCGGGTGGAGTCGCACCTCGCCGCGGTGGGCCTGCCGAGCGAGATCGGCATGTTGAACCGCCGCTTCTCCGCCGGGCGCCTGGTGGCCCACATGCGGCGCGACAAGAAGATGCGCGACGGCGCGCTGCACTTCGTGCTGGCCCGGGGGATCGGGCGGGCGTTCACCAGCTCGGAGGTGCCGGCGGGGGCGGTGGTGGACCTGCTGCGGGCGGCGGGGTGCGAGGCGTAGCGGCCCGGCCCGCCGCGCTTACGAACCCGGCGGCGGGTTCGGCGTCACGGTGACGGAGAACACCACGGCGCGGTCGTTCGGTTCCAGGGTGATGCTGAAGCGGTCCGACCCGGTATAGCCGGGCTGGGGCGCATAGGACACCGCCGCCTGCCGCCCGGCGGTGATCAGCTCCGCCGTCGCGCGCCCATGCTCGGGCCGGCCCGTCACCAGGGCCGCGTTGAGCACGATCTGCAGGTCGGGGTTGAACAGCGTGAACTGGCACGCCTGCCCGCTGTTGCCGACCGTGAGGTCGGTGCGCACCGCGGTCTGGCTCAGGATGAAGAACTTCTTGACCTGGCATGGCCCGCTGACGGTCTGCGGCTGCAGCACGCCCTGGTCGTTCCTGGCCAGGCCGGCGCACGACGCGCAACCCAGCGGGACCAGGAGCAAGGCGGCCCAACGGCTTGCAGCGGGCATCAGTTGCCGCGCATGTAGCGGATGATGTCAACGAGGCCGGTCAGGGAAATCGGCATCACCAGCAGGCAGAACGCCAGGAGCACGATGATCCAGGTCGCGGCGTTGCCGTCAGGCGTGCCGCGGCCGGACGGCCGGTCCTCCCGCGGAAAGTCCGTGCCGTCGAATGGCATGTGTCTCCTCCCTGGCGCGTCGGCATGGCTTGCCATTGACGTAAGGCGTCCAAGGCCGGCTGTCCACCAGGTTGGACGGCGTTCATGCCCGGTTCAGCAGGCCCAGCACAGCCAGCGCGAACGATCCCGGCGCCTCCTGCGGCAGGTTGTGCCCGGCGCCCGGCACCACCTGGCGCGTGTAAGGGCCGGTGAAATGGCGGGCATGGCTTTCCGACTGCGCCGCCGGGGCCACGCCGTCGTTGTCGCCATGCAGCACCACCGTGGGCACGGCGATGGCGGGCTGCCGGGCCAGCCGTTGCTCGACCTCGGCCAGCGCCGGGTCGCCCGGAACGAGGCCGAATCGGTGGCGGTAGGAGTGCACGGCGACATCCACGAAATCCGGGTTGTCGAAGGCGGCCGCGCTCCGCTCGAACGTCTCGTCGTCCCACGCCCAGCCCGGCGACCACAACCGCCACAGCAGGCGGCAGAACGCCCGGCGGTCAGCCGCCAGCCCAGCCCGGCCGCGCTCCGCGTGCAGGTAGTATTGGTACCAGAGCCGGTGTTCCTGCTCCGGCGCGAGGGGCTTGGCCGAGGCGGCGATGTCCTGGATGTTGTAGCCGCCGACCGAAACCAGGCCGCGCGCCCGCTCCGGCCACAACGCCGCCACGACGCAGGCCGCACGCCCGCCCCAATCGTAGCCCGCCAGCACCGCCGGCCCCAGCGCAAGCGCGTCCAGGAGCGCCAGCAAGTCGGCCCCCAGCGCCGCCTGCTCGCCGGAGCGGGGCGTCTCGTCCGACAGGCGGGTCGGCCCGAAGCCGCGCAGGTAAGGCACGACCACCCGGCATCCCGCCTGGACCAACGCCGGGGCCACGGCGTCGTATGCCCGGACATCGTAGGGGAAGCCGTGCAGCAGCACGACGGGCGAGCCATCGGGCGGCCCGGCCTCCTCGTAGGCGATCCGCAGGGTGGCTGTTTCGACAAACCTCATCGCGGCGCCTCCAGACCTTTCCTGCCGTGCCAACGGCCCTGTGCTCCCGCCGTTCCGTCCTGATTGGAAAAACCGATATGCCCTTCTCCCGCACACGCGCCTGAAGCAAGATCGGCCGGAGGTCCGCCCCGCCATTCCATCCATCAAGGAGACGATCAGTTGAACGACGCGAAAACCGCCCTGGGCCTCAAGATCCGCGGCATCAAGAAGCAGAAGGGCTGGACCTGGGCGGAGGTCGCGGGGAAGCTCGGCTACGCACCCGTGTGGACCTGCGCCGCCTGCCTGGGCCAGATGAGCATGACGCCGGAAACGGCGGAAAAGGCCGCGACCCTGTTCGGCTTGTCAGAAGAGGAGGCGATGCTGCTGGCCGAGGCGCCGTACCGCGGCTCGCTCCCCACCGCCGTGCCCACCGACCCGCTGATCTATCGGTTCTACGAGCTGGTGTCGGTGTACGGCACGACGTGGAAGGAGATGATCCACGAGGAGTTCGGCGACGGCATCATGAGCGCCATCGACTTCGACATGAC
>CAXTTB010000456.1:0-3561 GCA_964246905.1 uncultured Acetobacteraceae bacterium
TCAGCCCGGAGCGGCGGATGCTGCAGGCCGCCATCGACGAGAGCCAGCGCAGCGTGACCGGCCGGGTGCGGTTGAAGCTGTACAAGGGCAACGCGAGCGTGATCGGCCGGGAAAGCCCGAACAGCCTGTACTCCATGGCCGTCGTGACCTTCGAGGACGACCAGGGCGCCTACGACCAGACCGACGCCCAGGGGTTCATCAAGCTGCAGGCGCTCCGGCTGCGCCTCGGCGCCGCGGCCGGGCGCCACGGCGGCGCGCTGTAAACGACACGGAGACGCCCATGCCCGTCCACAACCGCATCGCCGCCCTCCTGCCCGAGCTGACCGCCTGGCGGCAGGACCTGCACGCGCATCCGGAGCTGGGCTTCGAGGAACGCCGCACCAGCGACGCCGTGGCGGCGAAGCTCGCGGCATGGGGGATCGAGGTCACGCGCGGCATCGCCGGCACCGGGCTGGTCGGCACGCTGCGCCAGGGCACGTCGGGGCGGTCGGTCGGGCTGCGGGCGGACATGGACTGCCTGCCGATGACGGAGGAGAACGGGTTCGCGCACCGTTCGACGGCGCCGGGCCGGATGCACGCCTGCGGGCATGACGGGCACACGACGATGCTGCTGGGCGCGGCCAAGTACCTCGCGGAGACCCGCAACTTCGACGGCACCGTGCACTTCATCTTCCAGCCCGCGGAGGAAGGCGGCGGCGGCGGGCGCGTGATGGTGGAGGAGGGGCTGTTCCGCCGCTTCCCCTGCGACATGGTGTTCGGCGCGCACAACGACCCGTCCCTGCCCGCCGGCACGATGCAGGCGGTGGCGGGCCAGGTCTGCGCCGCTGCCGACACGTTCTGGATCAGGATCGCCGGGCGCGGCGGCCACGCGGCCCGCCCGCACCTCAGCATCGACCCGGTGGTGATCGGCAGCCACACCGTGCTGGCGCTGCAGAGCGCCGTGTCCCGCCGCATCGACCCGCTGGCGAGCGCCGTGCTGAGCATCACCCAGTTCCACGCCGGCAGCGCCAGCAACGTGATCCCGGACGGCGCCGCGCTGAACGGCACGGTCCGCACCCTGGACGCGGACGTGCGGGACGAGATGCAGCGCATCATGGGCGAGACGGCGGAGGCGGTCGCCGCGACCTATGGTGCTGTGGCGACCCTGGAGTACGAGCGCGGCTACCCGTCCGTGGTGAACGCGCCCGAAGCGACGGACCGCGCCGTCCGTGCTGCGGAGCGGCTGCTGGGCCATGGCAAGGTCATCACCGAGGCGCCGCCGACCATGGGCGGCGAGGATTTCTCCTACATGGCGGAGGCGGTGCCGGGCTGCTTCGTGCGGATCGGCCAGCGCGATGGCGACCGTGGCGCGGTCCCGCTGCACAACGCGCGCTACGACTTCAACGACGACATTTCGCCCATCGGCGCGAGCTTCTGGGCGGGCCTGGTGGAGCAGGAGTTGGCGCGGGGGTAACGTTCGTCACGGGCTTACACGGGCTGCACCACTGATCGACCCATCAGCGGATGACGGTCGTTCAGCCAAGGCGTCCGTATCAATTGTCATGTCCTCTAACCGTGTTCTGGACGGCGCTCCTAGGGCGCATAGGCGAAGCGCCATGCGCCGACACGCGGCGCTTCATGTTGCCGGAAGGCGCTGACGCTTTTCCGCCTTACAAGGGCCACTGAGGCGGGCGCCCCTCACCCCGCCCGCCCGCTCACCAGATCCGTGACCACCCCCGGATCGGCCAAGGTGCTCGTGTCCCCCAGCCCGTCCGTCTCGTTGGCGGCGATCTTGCGGAGGATGCGGCGCATGATCTTGCCGGACCGGGTCTTCGGCAGGCCCGGCGCCCACTGGATCGCGTCCGGCGCCGCGATTGGGCCGATCTCCCGCCGCACCCAGGCGACCAGTTCCTTCCGCAGCGCCTCCGTCGGCTCCTCGCCGTCCACCAGGGTCACGTAGGCGTAGATTCCCTGGCCTTTGATGTCGTGCGGGAAGCCGACCACGGCGGCCTCGGCCACCTTGGGATGGGCGACGAGCGCGCTTTCCACCTCGGCGGTGCCCATGCGGTGCCCGCTCACGTTGATCACGTCATCGACCCGGCCGGTGATCCAGAAATACCCGTCCTCGTCCCGCCGCGCCCCGTCGCCGGTGAAGTACAGGCCCTTGAACGTGGTGAAATACGTCTGCACGAAACGGGCGTGGTCGCCGTACAGCGTCCGCATCTGGCCGGGCCAACTGTCGGCGATGCACAAATTGCCCTCGACGGCGCCCTCCAGCGTCTTGCCCTCGCCGTCCACCAGCACCGGGCGGATGCCGGGGAGCGGCAGGGTGGCGGAGCCGGGCTTGACCGGCACGGCGCCGGGCAGGGGGGAGATCAGGATGCCGCCGGTCTCCGTCTGCCACCAGGTATCGACGATGGGGCACCGCTCGTTGCCGACGACCCGGTAGTACCACAGCCACGCCTCCGGGTTGATCGGCTCGCCGACGCTGCCGAGGATGCGGAGCGACGTGCGGGAGGTCGATTGCACCGGACCCTCGCCCTCCCGCATCAGCGCGCGGATCGCGGTGGGCGCGGTGTAGAAGATGTTGACCTGGTGCTTGTCCACCACCTGCCAGAAGCGCGAGCTGCTGGGGTAGTTGGGGATGCCCTCGAACATCAGCGTCGTCGCGCCGTTGGCCAGCGGGCCATAGACGATGTAGGTGTGCCCCGTCACCCAGCCCACGTCGGCGGTGCACCAATAGACCTCGCCCGGCTGGTAGTCGAACACGAGCTGATGCGTCATCGCCGCCCACACCATGTAGCCGCCCGTGGTGTGCAGCACCCCCTTCGGCTGCCCGGTGCTGCCGGAGGTGTAGAGGATGAACAGCGGGTCCTCCGCCGCCATCTCCTCGGGCGGGCAGTCCGGGTGGGCTGCGGCGAGCAGCGGCGCGTAGTCGTGGTCGCGCCCCTCCTGCATCGGCACATTGCCGCCCGTCACCTGCACGACGACGACGTGCTGGATGGTCGGGCAGCCCTTCAACGCCTCATCGGCGTTGGCCTTCAAAGCCACACGGCGTCCGCCCCGGCGCCCCTCGTCCGCGGTGATCAGCAACGTGCTGCCGCAGTCCCGGATGCGGTTCGCCAGGCTGTCCGGGGAGAAGCCGCCGAACACCACCGCATGGATCGCGCCGAGCCGGGCGCAGGCCAGCATCGCGACCGCCGCCTCCACCACCATCGGCAGGTAGATCGTCACCCGGTCCCCACGCTTCACGCCGAGGCCGCGCAGCGCGTTGGCCAGGCGGCACACCTCCCCGTGCAGCTCGCGGTAGGTCACGTGGCGCTGCTGGTTCGGGTCGTCGCCCTCCCAGATGATCGCCACCTGGTCGGGCCGCTCCGCCAGATGCCGGTCGAGGCAGGAGGCGGAGGCGTTCAGCGTGCCGTCCTCGTACCAGTGGATGCTGACCTCGCCCTCGAAGCTCGTGTCCTTCGCGCGGGTGGGCGCGCGCATCCAGGCGACGCGACGCGCCTGCCCGGCCCAGAACGCCTCCGGGTCGGCGATGGCGGCCTCGGTCATGGCGCGGTGCTGCTCCGCCGTCACATG
>CAXTTB010000457.1:0-3560 GCA_964246905.1 uncultured Acetobacteraceae bacterium
CCCCCCCCCCCCCCCCCCCCCCCCCCGCCGCCCCCCCCCCCCCCCCCCCGCCCGCCCCCCCCGGCCGCATTGGGGTCGCTGACACATGAACGAACTGATGAAGATCCTGGGCCAGGCCGGCTCGGCCATGACCTTCGACCAGATCAAGATCCAGATGGCCAGCCCGGAGCAGATCCGGAGCTGGTCCTACGGCGAGATCAAGAAGCCCGAGACGATCAACTACCGCACCTTCAAGCCGGAGCGGGACGGGCTGTTCTGCGCCCGCATCTTCGGGCCGATCAAGGACTACGAGTGCCTGTGCGGCAAGTACAAGCGCATGAAGTTCCGCGGCATCATCTGCGAGAAGTGCGGCGTGGAGGTGACGCTGGCCAAGGTGCGGCGCGAGCGCATGGGCCACATCGAGCTGGCCAGCCCGGTCGCCCACATCTGGTTCCTGAAGTCGCTGCCGAGCCGCATCGGCCTCATGGTCGATCTGACGCTCAAGGAGCTGGAGAAGATCCTCTACTTCGAGAGCTACGTGGTGCTGGAGCCGGGCCTCACCGACCTCAAGCTGCACCAGTTGCTGACCGAGGACCAGTTGCTCGCCAAGCAGGATGAGTTCGGGGAGGATGCGTTCCGGGCCGGCATCGGCGCGGAGGCGATCAAGGGCATCCTGCACGGCATCGACATCGACAGCGACAAGGTGACGCTGCGCCAGGACCTCAAGGACACCACCAGCGAGGCGAAGCGCAAGAAGCTGGTGAAGCGCCTCAAGCTGATCGAGGCGTTCGGCGAGAGCGGGGCGAAGCCCGAGTGGATGATCCTGGACGTGGTGCCGGTGATCCCGCCGGAGCTGCGGCCCCTGGTGCCGCTCGACGGCGGGCGGTTCGCGACGTCCGACCTGAACGACCTGTACCGCCGGGTGATCAACCGCAACAACCGCCTGAAGCGGCTGATCGAGTTGCGCGCGCCTGACATCATCGTGCGGAACGAGAAGCGCATGTTGCAGGAAAGCGTGGACGCGCTGTTCGACAACGGGCGGCGGGGCCGGGCGATCACGGGCGCCAACAAGCGCCCGCTCAAGAGCCTGTCCGACATGCTCAAGGGCAAGCAGGGCCGGTTCCGGCAGAACCTGCTGGGCAAGCGCGTCGATTACTCCGGGCGCTCGGTGATCGTCGTGGGGCCGGAACTCAAGCTGCACCAGTGCGGCCTGCCGAAGAAGATGGCGCTCGAGCTGTTCAAGCCGTTCATCTACTCGCGCCTCGACGCCAAGGGTCTCAGCATGACCCTCAAGCAGGCGAAGAAGTGGGTCGAGAAGGAGCGCAAGGAGGTCTGGGACATCCTCGACGAGGTGATCCGCGAGCATCCCGTGATGCTGAACCGCGCGCCGACGCTGCACCGCCTCGGCATCCAGGCGTTCGAGCCGGTGCTGATCGAGGGCAAGGCGATCCAGTTGCACCCCTTGGTCTGCACGGCGTTCAACGCGGACTTCGACGGCGACCAGATGGCGGTGCACGTGCCGCTGAGCCTGGAAGCGCAGTTGGAAGCGCGCGTCCTGATGATGTCCACCAACAACATCCTCAGCCCGGCCAACGGCAAGCCGATCATCGTGCCGAGCCAGGACATCGTGCTGGGGCTGTACTACCTCAGCCTGGAAACGCCGGAGTTCCGCGAGGCGCCGGACACGGCCGTGTACAAGGATGGCCCGGACGGCCGGCAGGAGCTGGTGCACAAGGCGCCGACGGCGTTCGCCGACGTGGGGGAGATCGAGTACGCGCTGAACGCCCGGGCGATCACGCTGCATGAGAAGATCCGCGCCCGCCACGAGACGGTGGACGCGGACGGCAAGGCCGTGCGGCAGATGGTCGTCACCACGCCGGGCCGGATGCTGATCGCCCGCATCCTGCCGCGCAACCCGAACGTGCCGTTCAGCCTGATCAACCGGACGCTGACCAAGAAGAACGTGTCCGACGTGATCGACGCGGTGTACCGCCACTGCGGCCAGAAGGAATGCGTGATCTTCGCCGACCGGCTGATGGGCCTGGGCTTCGGCCAGGCGGCGAAGGCCGGGCTGTCGTTCGGAAAGGACGACCTCATCATCCCGGACAGCAAGCCGGAGCTGATCCTCAAGACGCAGAACGAGGTCAAGGAGTTCGAGCAGCAGTACCAGGACGGCCTGATCACCGCGGGCGAGCGGTACAACAAGGTCGTCGATGCCTGGTCGCGCTGCACGGACGAGGTGGCGGGTGCCATGATGAAGGAGATCAGCAAGCAGGAGGTCGGCATCCAGACCAACTCGGTGTGGATGATGAGCCACTCCGGCGCCCGCGGCAGCCCGGCGCAGATGCGTCAGCTCGCCGGGATGCGCGGCCTGATGGCCAAGCCCTCCGGCGAGATCATCGAGCAGCCGATCATCGCCAACTTCAAGGAGGGGCTGTCCGTCCTCGAGTACTTCAACTCCACCCACGGGGCGCGCAAGGGCCTGGCGGACACGGCGTTGAAGACGGCGAACTCCGGCTACCTGACCCGGCGCCTGGTGGACGTGGCGCAGGACTGCATCATCGTCGAGAACGACTGCGGCACGGAGCGCGGCCTGACCGTCCGCGCGGTGATGGACGGCGGCGAGGTGGTGGCTGGGCTGTCGGAGCGCACGCTCGGCCGCACCACGGCGGAGGACCTGCTGGACCCGGTGGGCGGCCAGGTGATCCTGCCGCGCAACACGCTGATCGAGGAGCCGGAAGCCGACCTGATCGAAAGCTCGGGCGTGGAGGCGGTGAAGATCCGCTCGGTGCTGACCTGCGAGAGCCGGGTGGGCGTCTGCGGCATGTGCTACGGGCGCGACCTCGCCCGCGGCACGCCGGTGAACATCGGGGAGGCGGTCGGCGTGATCGCGGCCCAGTCCATCGGCGAGCCGGGCACGCAGCTCACCATGCGGACCTTCCACATCGGCGGCGCGGCCCAGCGCGGCGCGGAGGTCAGCAGCGTGGAGGCGAGCCACGACGGCACGGTGCAGATCAAGAACCGCAACGTCGTGCAGAACAGCCAGAACGTGCCGGTGGTGATGTCCCGCAACTGCGAGATGGTGCTGTCGGACGAGAAGGGCCGGGAGCGCGCCCGCTTCCGCGTGCCGTACGGCGCCCGGTTGCTGGCCGACGAGGGCGCCGCGGTCAAGCGCAACGACAAGCTGGCGGAGTGGGACCCCTACACCCTGCCGATCATCACGGAGCGCGCCGGGGCGGTCGAGTACCTCGACCTCCTGGACGGGGTGACGATCGTGGAGCGGATGGACGAGGTGACGGGCCTGACCTCCCGCGTCGTGGTGGACTACAAGCAGCAGGCCAAGGGCGTCGATCTGCGCCCGCGCCTGCAGCTCAAGGACTCCAACGGCGAGGTGGTGCGGCTGCCGAACGGGGCGGAGGCGCGCTACTTCCTGAACCCGGACAGCATCCTGTCGGTGGAGAACGGGGCGACGGTCGCCGCCGGCGACGTGCTGGCGCGCATCCCGCGCGAAGGCAGCAAGACGCGTGACATCACCGGCGGCCTGCCGCGGGTGGCGGAGCTGTTCGAGGCGCGCAAGCCCA
>CAXTTB010000458.1:0-3557 GCA_964246905.1 uncultured Acetobacteraceae bacterium
AAGGCGGACGAGCTGGCGCGCATCAAGCAGGGCTTCGTCGATCTGGGCCGGCGCAGCAAGGGCGAGATGGACGATCCGAGCCGGTCCTCGACCGCGGGGACCTGAGCCGGGCGGCGGCGGCCTGCCGTGACGCCGTCACGGGGACGCGGCGCCGTCCACGGACAGGAGCAAGGCCCGGGACGTGGAGGCAGCCACCGCGGTATGGGCGGGCAGGGCGATGTTGAACTGGCCGGGATAAAGCAGCAGGACGAACACCGGACCGGCTGACCCGGCCTCGGCGAGAAGCTGCCGGGCATGGGCGATGAAGCCCTGCAGCGCCTCCGTCGTCGCCACCTCGAACGGCTTGTTGACCTGGTAGCGGTAGATCGGGCGGTAGGGCGCGGCCACCGTGATCGGCTGCTGGCCCGCATGGGCGTACGTGTCGGGCACGAAGATGCCGCGCCCTTCCAGCACGGCAAGCGCCCCCACATGCGGCAGCGGCGGCTGCCACAGCCGCAGGTTGATGTCCTGGAACGAGGGCACCGCGGTCTCGCTCGCGAGCAGGAGCACGCTGTCGTCGGGCAGGGCCTTGAACGCGGTCCTGAACTCCTGGATCACCGCGTCGTAGCCGATCCAGTCGTAGGACCGGGCGGCGGACTGCAGCAGCAGCGTCCCGCCCAGGACCGCGGCGAAGGCGGCTTCCCACCAGCGGTCGCGCAGCACGGGCCGGACGCAGGCGATGAGCACGAACACGATGACCACCGGGATGCGGGTGTCCGCGCCCCAGCCTCCGAACAGCTCGTGCGGCATGGCCAGGTAGCACAGGACGAGCAGGGCCACGGGCAGCGCCATGGGCCGCGCCACGACCACCCGCCCGCGCCAGGCGAGGATGCCCAGGCACGCCGCGACGGCCGCCACGGTCATGGCGTCGATGAGGTAGTCCCCCGACAGCAGCGCCCGCGCGAAGATCGCCGGCGTCCGGAGCAGGTTCACCAGGCTGTGGCTGGTCTTGTTGCCGGCCTCCCCCGCGGTGGAGGAGGCGAAGAACAGGGCGATCGGCAGGATGAAGATCGACGCGCCGGCCAGGAGGTTCCGCACGGCCTCCAAGCGTCGGCGGCGCAGCATCGGGACGGCGCGCTGGACCTCGAAGCCCGCGACGATCACCGCGAACAGGCCGCAGGCGATCAGGTGGCAGAAGAACAGCAGGAGCGAAAGCGCCGTGCCGCACAGCAGCCTGGCGCCCAGGCCCGGGCGGTCGGCGAGCTTGACCCAGACCGCCGTGGCCCACAGCAGGACCCCGACGCCGAACAGGTAGTTCAGGAAGCCGAACAGGAAGATCCAGTTGTAGAGGAACAGCCCCGCGGCCAGCGGCCACAGCCCATGGCGGCCCTGCAAGGCCCGGTACAGCGCCATGCAGCCCGACAGTTGCAGCGCGAGCGTCAGGCCGATGAACACCCGCCCGGCCAGCTCGAGCGGCATGACGTGGGACAGCAGCACCGCGGCCACGTCGAACGCGACGTTGGGCAGCAGGAACGAGCCGACCACGTAGTGCGCCTGCAGGGCAGGCGACGCCTGCCAGTGCGTGAGGATGTGGATGCGCGCGATGTGGAACATGTAGTCGTGCAGCGGAGGGTTCTGCGCCAGGAGCAGCGGCACGGCGCAGACCGCATAGGCCGCCGCGAAGGCGAGCGCCGCCTGCCGGAACGGCAGCGCCGGGGCGGCCGTCCACGCCCGCGCCCGGGCCGTGGCCGCGTTCGAGCCGGACATCGCGCTACCGCTTCCAGGTGTAGAGCGCGGTCACGGCGTAGTTCCAGACGGCGCCGATCAGGATGCCGGCGACGGCCGACACGACCCATTGGATCTTCATGTCGTACATGAAGGAGGAGATGCCGACGTTGGCCACCGCGCCGATGCTGCACGCAAGCACGAAGGAGGCCCACCCGCGCAGCAGCCCCCAGCCGCGGAGCTGCCGGTCGCGGTAGGTGAGCGCGTTGTTGAGGAAGAAGTTGGTGGTCATCGCCGCCAGGGCCGCCACGGCCTGCGCCGTGACGAAGGAGGCGTCGAAGGCGGCGAAGGCAAGGCTCATCACCGCCAGGTGCACCGGGATGCCCAGCCCGCCCACCAGGGTGAACGTCAGGAAGCGGACCGGGAGGATGTGGCCGACCCTCTTGTCGGCGATCAGCATCAGGTAGTCCCAGACCGCCTGGTTGTCGAGCTTGCTTTCCCCGGCCTGGCGCTGCCGGAACTCGTAGGGCAGCTCGCGGAAGCGCAGCGGGCGCGGGGACGACGCGAACAGGTCCACCAGGATCTTGAACCCGATGCCGGAAAGGCGCGGGAAGACGTCCGACAGGGCGGCCCGGTCGAACATGAAGAAGCCGCTCATGGGATCGGCCAGGTCGCCGCGCACCACCGCCCGGCTCAGCTTGGTGGCGAACTGGCTCATCGACGCGCGCTTGCCTTGCCAGTCGCCGACGCCGCCGCCGGGAGCGTAGCGGCTGCCGACCACGATATCGACGCCGCCCCCGCGCAGCGCCTGGAGCATGTCCGGCAGCAGGGTCTCGTCGTGCTGCCCGTCGCCGTCGATCACCGCGACGTAGGGGGCGGAGGACGACAGGAACCCCTCGATGCAGGCCGAGGACAAGCCCCGCCGGCCCAGCCGCTGCAGGCAGCGGACCCGGCGGTCCTGCGCCGCGATGCCGCGCACCACCTCCGCCGTGCTGTCCGGCGAGTTGTCGTCCACGAAGATGACCTCCCAGGAGATGCCGGCGAGGCAGGCATCGAGCCGGCGGACCATCTCGCTGACGTTGCGGGCCTCGTTGAACGTCGGCACGACGACGGACAGCCCGACGCCGCCGCTCGCGGCCGGGCGCGGCCCCGCGCTGGACGGCGCGTCCATCGAAGGCTCTCGTGTCATGGAGTTAGCGATCTTGACCTCCTCAAAGCAACGGCGAAGCATCGCCCCCGCGCCTGGACCAAACTAGGCCATCAGGCCAGGCTTGGGATGGTTACAAAGGCTCAGGTCCTCCCCATGAGCACCCGGCGGCATGGTCCGGTCCCGAAAGGGCCGGCGTCAAGCGCCCGGACGGCCGCGACGGCGACCCTTCTAGCCCGCCAGCCCCCGCTGCAAGGCCTGCGCCAGGGCGCCCAGCTTCGCCTCCATCCGCACGGGCACCTCGCAGGCGTAGCGGATGGTGCGCTCGATCTCCTCGTACTCGCGGATCAGGAACGCCCGGCGGCCGGCGACCTCCTCGCGCTGCGCCGCGGGCGCGTCGGGCGGCAGGGCGCGGAGTTCGGCGGTGATCTTCGACACCAGCTCCGTGAGCGACCGCTGCCGCCGGGCGACGCCGTGCAGGCGGTCGATGACCTCCGCGCGCTGCCCGTTGGTCTCGTCCACCAGCCCGGCGAACAGCAGCGCGGACCGCGCCGGGCGGTCGGCGTCGGGCAGCGTCGCCAGGTATCGTCCAACCTGCCCGGCGCCGTCCTGCGCCGACACGCCGCGCGGCGCCACGGCGGCGACCACGGCGGCGATCTGCGGATCGGCCCGCCAGTCGCCCGCGGCGTCGTGCCCGCCCCACAGC
>CAXTTB010000459.1:0-3535 GCA_964246905.1 uncultured Acetobacteraceae bacterium
CGTCGCCTGCTGGCTGTACTGAGGCCCGTGGACGAGGCCGCGGCGCCGCCGGGGGACGTGCCGCCTGGGGACGTGCTTGTCGAGGTGCGGGACCTGCAAACGCACTTCCCGGTCCCGGGCGGCCTGCCGGGGCGCACGCGCCGGGCGGTCCGGGCGGTGGACGGCGTGTCGTTCGCGATCCGGCGCGGCGAGACGTTCGGGCTGGTGGGCGAGTCCGGGTCCGGCAAGACGACGCTCGCCCGCACCATCATGCGGCTGGAGCGGCACCACGCCGGGCAGGTGATGTTCGAGGGCGAGGACATCCTCGCGGCATCGCCGTCCCGCATGAAGGCGCTGCGTCCGCAGATGCAGATGGTGTTCCAGGACCCCATGGGGTCGCTCGACCCGCGCATGAGGGTGTCCGACCTGATTGCGGAGGGGCTGGTGATCCAGGGCGCCCTGAGCCGGGCCGAGATCCGCGGCCGGGTCGGGGAGTTGGCCGAGACCGTCGGCCTGCGCCGCGAGCACCTGGCCCGCTACCCGCACGAGTTCAGCGGCGGCCAGCGCCAGCGCATCGGCATCGCCCGCGCCCTGGCGCTGCGCCCCAAGTTCGTGCTGGCGGACGAGCCGGTGTCGGCGCTCGACGTGTCGGTGCAGGCGCAGGTGCTCAACCTGCTGTCCGACCTGCAGCAGGAGTTCGGCCTCACCTACCTGTTCATCGCGCATGACCTGGCGGTGATCGAGTACATCAGCGACCGCGTGGGCGTGATGTACTTCGGCCGGCTGGTCGAGGTCGCGTCCGCCGAGGCGCTCTACGCCGACCCGCTGATGCCCTACACGCAGGCGCTGCTGTCCGCGGTGCCGGGCAGCCAGCATTCGGGCGCACAGCATGGGGGCGCGCAGCATAAGGGCGGGCGGCGGCGCATCGTGCTGCAGGGCGACGTGCCAAGCCCGCTGGCCCCGCCCTCGGGCTGCCCGTTCCGCACCCGCTGCTGGCGGGCGCAAGGCGTCTGCGCCGAGCAGGAGCCGCCGCTGCGGCAGGTGCGCCCGGGCCATTGGGCCGCCTGCCACTTCGCGGGCATGGAGTGATGGCACCCCATCGGCCGGTCTGAGACGGCGCCCGCACGGCGCGACCGCCGCTTGCAATGGCGGACGTCGCCGTCCATGCGCTCAACCCCATGTCGGAGCTTGGACGCCTGAACACGCGCGCGTCGCCTGATCTCCTTTTGCAAACGTTGGCTGCTGGCGCAGGATACGAGCAGCCCTCGTCGGGATTGCGCTGCTGCTTTCCCAGGCGCGGCCGGCTCTGGCCGATGCCAGGCGTGGCGACGACGCATTCGCACGAGGCGACGACTGCGGCGCGCTTTACGATGCCGGGCAGGGCGTCCCGGCGTCAGCAGTCGGCACGCTCGCCCCCAATGAGCCGTCCGGGCCGGCGCCGGGCCGGGTCGTGGAACCGGGGGGCCTTGCCGCCGGGACCGAGCGATTTCACGAGCTTGCCCTGCATCACGCCGACGTAAGCCCGGCCCTGTCGAAGCAATACGAGGCGGTTGTCCACAAGGCCGCCCGCCGGGCCATGGAGGGCAACGACGCCGCGCAGCACGACCCTGGGTCCGCCTGCAAGCAGGGCGTTGGAGTGCCGCCCGGCCCCGTCGGGTCCTATGCGCATTCCGTCCGCGCCAGCTTGTCGCCCAACGCTGAGTTGAACTCAGCGGCGCTCAGAGAAGCCTTTGAACTTGGCAGCCGGCTGACGGACGCGCAGCAGGCTTCGGCGACGGACATGCTGACCCGCGGCACCCAGTAAGGAGCATCGCCGGCAGCATCCAGACACCTGATGGAGCGCAGCAGACACAAGCCAACCGCCATAAGGTGCAAGGATGGGTGAAACCCATCGGCCGATGACGGTCATTCAACCAAGCCGTCCCGTATGGAACGCACGAGCTGCTTGCCGCCGCGGCTCTGCTCGGCCTGTTGTCCCTGAGCCGGCCATCAGCCCGGGGCCTGGCCCACCAGGTAAGCCGCCCGGCGCGCGAACAGCGGCGGCGCCGCGCACCGGGCCTCCGCGATGATGGCGCGCAGGTCCGCTGTCCGCAGCACCCCGTCCTCCATCAGCACCTGTCCGTCCACCATGGTCAGCGCCACGTCGCTGCCGCGCACCGCGTGGACGAGGTTGTGGTGCAGGTTCATCCAGGGGCCGGCGCCGAACAGCGGCGTCATGCGCGGCGTGTCGGTGCGGACCGCAACCAGGTCCGCCCGCTTGCCGACCTCCAGCGAGCCGATGCGGTCCTGCATCCCGATGGCCCGCGCACCCTCGATGGTCGCCATGCGCAGCGCGTCCCAGGCGTCCAGCGCGGTGGCGTCCAGCCGGCTCAGCTTCGCCAGCAGGGACGCGCCCTTCATCTCCTCGAACATGTCGAAGTTGTTGTTCTCCTTCTCCCCGTCCGTGCCGAGGCCCACGGCGATGCCGGCGGCGAGGAGGTCCGTGGTGCGCGCGGCGCCGCTCGCGAGCTTCATGTTGCTGACCGGGTTGTGCGACACCGCGGCGTTGTTGCGGACGAGCACCCGGATGTCCTCGTCGTCCAGCCATACGCAATGCGCGAGCAGCGTGCGCGGCTCCAGCAGGCCCAGCCGCTCCAGCGCCTGCACCGGGCGGCAGCCGTGGCGGTCCTGCATCGCCTGGACCTCCTGCTCAGCTTCCGCGATGTGGGTGCACAGGCCCGTCCCGAACCGCTGCGCCAGCTCCGCCGCGCGGCGCTGCCCGGCGGCGTCGGTGTAGAACAGGTGCTCCAACCCCACCCAGGCCTGGATGCGCCCGCCCTGCCGTCCCTGCCAGCGTTCCAGCAGCGCCTCGTTGTCGTCCAGCGTGTCGAAGTAGTCGTAGTCCGGGTGCGCTCCGACATAGGGCACCATGACCAGCCGGTTGCCGATGCCCTCCGCCGCGCGGGCGCTGCCGTCCATGAAGCGCCACATGTCCACCACGGTGGTGGTGCCGGACAGCACGGATTCCGCGTAGCACAGCCACGACGCCGCCTCCGCCTCGGACGGCTGCAGGACGCGGTGCATCGGGTTGATGTAGGTGTCGAGCCAGTCCCACACCGGCAGCCCCTCCGCCGTGCCGCGCAGCAGGCCGGAATGGCAATGGGCGTTGATGAGGCCGGGCATGACCAGGTGGTCGCGCAGCGCCCGGTGCGCGGCGCCCGCGGCTTGCGGCTCCACCTCGGCGCGCGGGCCGACGGCCTCGATGCGCCCGTCCTCGATCAGGACCGCCCCGTCCTCGATCACCGGGCAGCCCGGCGCCATCGTCAGCAGGTGGTCGGCGGTGAGCAGTTGGCGCATGGGGCGGCTCCTTCGCGGCGCGTCCGGTGCCGCCGCATGATGCCGCCGTATGATGCAAGAGCTGTGCTGCCCTGAGCGGCGGCGAGTGGCACGCGGGATGCTTCCTATCCGGGCAGGATAGGAGGATATCAAGCATGGGCGAGCACACCAACAGCGGCCATCCGGGAACGCCCGCATGACCCACGCCCTCGATGCCCTGAACGCCGCCCCAGCCGCAGAC
>CAXTTB010000460.1:0-2501 GCA_964246905.1 uncultured Acetobacteraceae bacterium
CTGCTGTTCTGCGGCACGGTGTATGCGGGGGCGTTCGGCGGTCCGCATCTGGGCGTCCTCGCCCCGTTCGGCGGCGGCTTGCTGATGCTGGGCTGGGCGCTGCTGAGCCTGTCCGCGCTCCGCCGCCGTTGACCATCGGCAGCGCCTATCTCGCCGCGGAGGGCTTGGAGCAGCCGCTTGCGGCGGAGTTGGCCCG
Source organism: uncultured Acetobacteraceae bacterium (assembly GCA_964246905.1). GTDB lineage: Bacteria > Pseudomonadota > Alphaproteobacteria > Acetobacterales > Acetobacteraceae > CAHJXG01. The sequence continues at coordinate 197 of CAXTTB010000460.1, forward strand.
GGCCGGGGTGACGGTCAGCGCGTGGCACGGGCGCCTGGCGCTGTCGCCCGACCCGCCCCGCGCCGTCGCCTGGGCGCTCGACGCCTGGACCGCGCCGGCGGTGCACCAGGTCGTTTCGGTCAAGGACGCAGCGGACCGCCTGCGTGCCCTGCAGCGCAACTGGTCCGCCTACCCCGCCCTGCATCACCGCCGCATGGCGCTGATCGGCGGGCACCTGCCGCCGGTCCGCGCCCGGGCGCTGCGTTTCCCCGAGCCTGCGCCCACGTCGCACCTTGGCGCGTGGACGCTGCTGGACCGCGACCGCCTGCTCGCCAGCCCGGCCAAGACCAGCCCATTCCCGTTGGGCGAGTGCCGGTTCGAGGAAGACGCGATAGGCCCACCCAGCCGGGCCTATCTCAAGCTGTGGGAAGCCTTGACCCGGCTCGGCCTATATCCCCGCCCCGGCGAGACGTGCCTGGACCTCGGTGCCTCGCCAGGCGGCTGGACCTGGGTCATGGCCTGCCTGGGAGCGTCCGTGCAGGCGGTGGACAAGGCGCCGCTCGATCCCCGGGTGGCGGGGATGCCGGGCGTTACGCAGACGCTTGCAAGCGCCTTCGGCGTGCCGCCCGCGCCGGTGGACTGGCTGGTCTGCGATGTCGTCGCCTACCCGGCAAGGATGCTCGATCTCGTCAAACGCTGGATCGAGGCCGGCGCCGCGAAACGGATCGTCTGCACGGTCAAGTTCCAGGGCGAGGCCGATTATCCGCTGGCTGACGAGTTCGCCGCCCTGCCGCACGGGCGATTGGTGCACCTGTCTTACAACAAGCACGAACTGACCTTCCTATGGGTCCGGCCCGAACGCTGATGGCTCAGCTCTTGTCGATGGCCTGCGGCGCCGTCTCGCCATCCTTGCGGTCGTCGGTGGGCAGCGCCTTGGCATCGTGGTCCTCGGTCCCTTTCGGGATACCGTGCGGGGTCTCGCCGGTCGGATTGTGGTCCGGGCTGGCCCCCTCGGGCGGCGGGTCGTCGGTCTGCACTTTGGGCTGGTTCATCACTGCGGAACGCGGACCGCACGGCGCGGTTGCCTCATGCCAACGCCTGGATCAGCGCGTCGCACACCCGCTCGGCATCGGCCATCGACAGGTCCGGGTGAATCGGCAGCGCCAGGATGCGGGCAGACAGGTCGTCCGACACCGGCAGGGCCGCGCCGTCATGGTGGGCGGCATAGGCGGGCTGCCGGTGCAGCGGCAGGGGGTAGTAGATCGCGCTCGGCACGCCCGCGTCCCGCAGCGCCGCCTGCACGCGGGCGCGGTCCGCCCTGTCGGGCAGCAGCACGGAGTACACCGCCCAGGCGCTGACGCCGTCCGGCACGCGGAAGGGCGTGACGACGGCGTTGCCGAGCCGTCGGTCATACACCCCGGCGATGCATTCCCGCACCGCCAGCTCCTCGTCGAACACGTCGAGCTTCGCCAGCAGCACCGCCGCCTGCATCGTGTCCAGCCGCCCGTTCATCCCGGTACGCAGCACCTGGTAGCGCGTCGTGCCCTCCCCGTGGCTGCGCAGGCTGCGGTACAGCGCGGCGCGGGCGTCGTCGTCGGTGAACAGCGCGCCGCCGTCGCCGTAGGCGCCCAGCGGCTTGCTCGGGAAGAAGCTGGTGGCCGTCGCCTGCGCCTGCGTGCCGAGCCGCACGCCGTGCAGCGCCGCGCCGAAGCTTTGGGCGCAATCGTCGAGGGTGAACAGGCCCTCGGCCTCGGCGATCCGGTTCAGCGCGGGCCAGTCGGCCGGCTGGCCGAACAGGTCCACCCCCACCAGGGCGCGCGGGCGCAGCCGCCCGGCGGCGCGGACCCCGGCCACCCGGGCGGCGAGGTGCGCCGGGTCGATCTGGAAGGTCCGGGGATCGACGTCCACGAACACCGGGGTGGCGCCCAGCACCAGCGGCACCTCGGCCGTGGCGGTGTAGGTGAAGGCCGGCAGGAACACCGCGTCGCCGGGGCCGATGCCCTCCGCCATCATGGCGATCTGCAGCGCGTCCGTGCCGGAGCTGACGCCGACGCAGTGCCTGGCCCCGCAATAGGCGGCGAGCCGGCCCTCCAGCTCCGCCACCTCCGGCCCCAGCACGAACTGGCAGTGCGCCAGCACGGCGTCGAGCCGCGGGCGGAGCGCGTGGGCGATGCGGGCCTGCTGCGCCTTGAGGTCGAGGAACGGGATGGGCTGGTTCACTTCATTCTCCAGGCAGGCGCACGCACCCAGGGGCGCCGCCGGCGTTATGCTCGAATTCCGGGATCATGCGGCCCAGCAGCGCCAGCGCGGAGCCGACCTGCCCGGC
>CAXTTB010000460.1:2511-3527 GCA_964246905.1 uncultured Acetobacteraceae bacterium
TCGAGGGCGCGACCGACGATGGCGGGGTCGGAGGTGCGGGGCGCGGCCATCAGCAGGCCCGGGTGCCCGGTCGGCGCTGGCGGCTCGCTGCCGTGGAACAGTTCCTCGAACAGCTTCTCGCCGGGGCGCAGGCCGGTGAAGCGGATCGCAATCTGTCCCGGCCCCGGCTCGCCCTCCGCCGGGCGCAGGCCGGCGAGCCGGATCATCTGCCGCGCCAGATCGACGATCCGCACCGGCTCCCCCATGTCGAGCACGAAGATGCCGCCCTGCGCGCCGGTCGGCAGGGTGGCGTCGGCCATGCCGACGACGCTCGCCTGCAGGACCAGGCCCACCGCCTCCCGCACCGTCATGAAGTAGCGCCGCATGTCGGGGTGGGTCACGGTGAGCGGCCCGCCGCGCTCAAGCTGGCGGCGGAACAGCGGCACCACGGAGCCGGTGCTGCCCAGCACGTTGCCGAACCGCACGGTGACGCAGCGCATCCCGGCGCCGCGCCGCGCCGCCACGTCCAGCGCCTGGCAGTACATCTCGGCCAGCCGCTTGCTGGCGCCCATGACGCTGCTGGGGTTCACCGCCTTGTCGGTCGAGATGAACACCATGGCGCTGGCGCCTGCGCCGCGCGCCGCCTCCGCCACGTGCCGGGTGCCGACGGCGTTGGTCAGCAGGCCCTCCAGCGGGTTCGCCTCCACGATGGGGACATGCTTGAGCGCGGCGGCGTGGAACACCAGCTCGGGCCGCACGCGGTCGAACACCGCGCGGATGCGGGCCTCGTCGCGGATGTCGGCGATCACCGTGTCCCGCGCGACGCCGGGGTGCGCCTCGCCCAGCTCCTGGTCGATCAGCCACAGCGCATACTCGCCGTTGTCCAGCAGCGTCAGGCTGCCCGGCGCCAACGCCGCCAACTGCCGCGCGAGTTCCGAGCCGATGGTGCCGCCCGCCCCCGTCACCAGCACCCGGCGCCCATGCACCAGCCGCGCCATGCCGTCGCGGTCGAGCGGCACCTGCGGGCGGTTCAGCAA
>CAXTTB010000461.1:0-3523 GCA_964246905.1 uncultured Acetobacteraceae bacterium
CCGCCATGAGCGTGCCGCACCGGACCCGCGGCCCGGCGCCGCCGCTCGCGACCCAGCGCGCGGCCGGCCTGCACAACTTCTACTGGCTGTACTTCCAAAAGCCTGGCGTCGCCGAGGCGGAGTTCGAGCGCGACCCCGCCGCCACCCTGCGCCGCATTCTGGGCGCAGTCGGGGGCGCAGTCGGGGGCGAGACCGGCGCGGGCCAGCCCCTCACCCTGCCGGAAGGCGGCGGCTTCCTCGACCTGATGCCGGAGCCGGTGCCGCGTCCGGATTGGCTGCCGGAGGCGGAGCTGGCGGCACTGGCGGACACGTTCCGCCGCACCGGCTTCCGCGGCGGGCTGAACTGGTACCGCAACATCGACCGCAACTGGGAGCTGACGGCGCCTTGGCAGGGCGTCTCCATCCGCCAGCCGGCGCTGTTCATCGCGGGCACGCGCGACCCGGTGATCGCCGGTCCCATGGGCCGGAAGGCGCTTGACGCCCTGCCGCAGGCGGTGCCGGGCCTGCGCCGCACGGTCATGATCGAAGGCGCCGGCCATTGGATTCAGCAGGAACGGCCGGAGGAGGTGAACGCCGCCCTGGCCGCGTTCCTCCGCACGCTGGGCTGACGCCGGCGGCACGGTGCGACGACCCGTCATCGCGTCGGGACGATGGCGACGCGCGCCGGGCTGGCGGGCAGCCGCTTTGCGCGTTGCCAGCCGACTCGGGCCTGCGCGCTGCGGCGGCGCCAGCCGACCTTGTCTAAAAACCGTTTTATCAACGCATTTTTAATTCAAAATTAACGCTGTAGGCAAATCCGGAGATTGAATCAGGCATCCGATGCTAGGATTGTTAGAACACTTCTGTCAGACTTCTTGGGCGATGTGTTACTACTCTGAGATGCGAACGAACCCTGCTGCGGATTCGACCGGCGCTTCAAGCAACTCGGTCCATGTCGCCTACGCACTTCATTACGATACCGCAACTGCCATTGAGCGTTGCTGTGCGTTGCTGGGCGGGACCGCGCCCCTCCTCCTCCTGGTGTTCTGCGGCGGCAAGCACGACCCGGCGGCGGCGCTCGCGGCGCTCCGCGCGGCCTATGGCGCCGTGCCCGTGGTGGGCGGCTCCGCGGCCGGGGCCATCGGCGGCGGCGAGCTGGGCTACAGCGGCATGGAGGTGGGCATCGTCGCCTTCACCGCGGCCGGTCTCGTGCCGCAGTTCCATGTCACGCGCGGCCTGCTGGCTGGCGAGGCGGCGGCCGGGGAGGAACTGGCGCGCGCCGTGGCCGCCCAGGCGGCGGACGACGCGGTGGTGCTGATGTTCTTCGACAGCACCGCCTCGACCGCCCCGCTCCGGCTGCACCATGCCAGCGCGATCGTCGAAGGGTTCCACACGGGCCTCCGCGGCAAGCGGGTCAACCTGATCGGCGGCGGCCTGCTGATCGACATGAACCTGTCCGATGGCTGGGTGTTCGACGGGACGGGGGTGAGCAAGCACTCGGCGGTCGCCCTGGTGTTCCCGCCTGCGGTCAAGGCCGAGACCACCGTGATGCACGGCTGCCGCCCGGTCAGCAGTTTCATGGAGATCACCCGCATCGACGGCGCGGAGGTGCACGAGCTGGACGGGCAGCCGGCGCTCGCGGTCATCGAGCGGATGCTGGGCCTGCGCCTGGGCAGCACGGACGGCAGCGACCTGTCGCTGGTGGCGACCCTGGGCGAGAAGCACGGCGACCCCTTCGCGCCCTATGACGAGAACGCCTACGTCAACCGCCTGATCCTGGGCGCGAACCGCCTGGCCGGCTCGATCACCTTGTTCGAGCCGGATTTCCGCCGGGGCGCCCGGGTGCAGATCATGGCGCGCGACAACGCCCTCATGCTCGATTCCGTCCGCCAGGGCACCGCGGCGGCCCGTGCGCGCAGCCTCGTCAGCAAGCCGTTCCTGGGCCTCTACATCGACTGCGCCGGCCGGGCCAGCGCCCGCAGCGGCGCGCCCTTCGAGGAGGCCGCGCTGATGATGCAGGGCCTCCAGGCGTCGTTCCCGCTGCTCGGCTTCTATTCGGGCGTCGAGATCGCGCCGTTCGGCAGCTACAGCCGTCCGCTCGACTGGACGGGCGTCCTCACCTTGCTGACGCAGGAGGCGTGATGAACACCGTCGGCATCGGCAATCCGTACGAGCGCGAGCTGCAGTACTACCGCAACGAGTGCAACGACCTCGGCGCCCGGCTGCTGCGCCTGCAGGAGGAGCAGAGCCACGCCTTCCTGGAGGCCCGTCGCAGCCGCACGGTGGCGCGCCTCGTGCGCGAGGCCTACCGCTTCGCCGAGCCGGCGCAGGCGATGCACGACGTGGGCGGCGCGCTGCTGCAGGTCGTGGTCGAGGCGGCGCTGTGCGACCGCGCCGCCCTGCTGCGGGAGGAGCCGCCCGGCAGCGGCCGGTTCCTGGTGGCCCACGCCATCGGCGGCACCAGCATCGAGGCGGACGAGGTCGTCATGATCCCGAACCCGCCGGGCTTCTTCTTCACCAGCTCGCTCCGGCTCGACCGCCCGCCCGAGGGTCTGCTCGACGTGCTGCGGCTGCCGTTCATCCTTTGGGCCTATGACCGCTCCAGCGGCCATGCCCTCGTCATCGGCAACCGCTCGGAGGGCAACGTGAGCCGCCCGTTCGAGTCGGGCGACCAGGAGCTGATCGAGACGGCGCTGTTCGTGTACCTCGACGTGCTCTACCGCAAGCACGCCGAGGCGCAGCTCCGCCAGGCGAAGCAGTCCGCGGAGGAAGCCAACGTCATCCAGGCGCGGTTCCTCCAAACGCTGTCGCACCGGCTGCGGCCCACCGTCGAGCGCATGGTGACGCTGGTGGAGGCCATGGCGTCCCGCGCCGGGCCGGTCGCCGGGGAGGAGCAGATCGCCGCGGTGACGCAGCAGCTCGCCGAAAGCTCGCACGAGCTGGCCGCCCTCGCCAACGACGCCCTGGACCTCGCGACGACCCGGGACCAATCCCTGCGCCTCGACGTGCAATGGATCGACCTCGGCGACACGATGCGTCGGGTGCTGCGCGCCTGCTACCCGCAGAGCGTGAAGGGCGGCGTGGAGCTGAGCGTGAGCCTGCCCAAGCGGAACGTGTCGGTGTGCGTGGACCGCGACGGGATGCACCGGGCGATCCAGGCGCTGGTGGGCAGCGCGTTGTTCCGCGCCCTGCCGGGTTCGGCGGTCAAGCTTTCGGCCGGGCGGCGCGGCGACGGCGCGGTGGAGATCCTCGTGGGCTGCTCCGTCGAGGGCGCGCCGCCCCCGCCCGAGCCTGCGTTCGCCGACGCGGAGCGGACGGACCAGCCGCGCGTCGAGCCGGGCGCCGAGCGGATCGCCACGGCACGCCGGATCGTCGAGGCGCATGACGGCGTGCTGCTGACGGAGACCCGGCTCAGCGGCGGCAGCCAGGCCCGCATCATCCTGCCGGTGCACATGACGCGGGACGACGCCGGGTTCAACTGACGGCCCCGGGGGGGGGGGGGGGCGGGGGGGGGGGGGGGGGGGGGGGGGGGGGGGGCGGGGGG